>NZ_CDWTMG010000002.1:0-7770 GCF_977945845.1 Frankia sp. CcMO1 | reverse complement strand
CGCGTAGTGCCGGGTGTCGGTCTGGTACTCGACGTGGGCGATCGAGATCGTGATGCCGCGGGCCTTCTCCTCCGGCGCCTTGTCGATCTGGTCGAACGGCGTGAAGGGGTTGAGGTCCGGGTAGGCGTCGTGCAGGACCTTGGTGATCGCCGCGGTCAGGGTCGTCTTGCCGTGGTCGATGTGACCAATGGTGCCGATATTGACGTGCGGCTTCGTCCGCTCGAACTTCTGCTTCGCCACGGGTGTCCCTCCAAGGACGGGTGGTGTCGTGCAGTGTAGTCAGGTAGGGGTGTTGCTCACGCCGCGAGGGCGTTCACTCTCCCCGGGCCTTGGCGATGATCTCCTTGGCGACGTTCGCGGGAACCTCGGCGTAGGAGTCGAACTGCATGGAGTAGCTCGCCCGGCCGGAGGTCTTCGACCGAAGATCACCAACGTAGCCGAACATCTCCGACAGTGGCACCAGCGCCCGTACGATCCGGGAACCGCCCCGCTCCTCCATCGCCTGGATCTGCCCACGGCGGGAGTTCAGGTCGCCGATCACGTCACCCATGTGGCCCTCGGGGGTGGTGACCTCAACGGCCATCAGAGGCTCGAGCAGCACCGGGTCGGCCTTGCGGGCCGCATCCTTGAACGCCATCGAACCGGCGATCTTGAATGCGAGTTCGGACGAGTCGACGTCGTGGAACTGGCCGTCAAGCAGGGTGACCTTGACGTCCACCAGCGGGTAGCCGGCGAGCACACCGAACTCCATGGCCTCCTGGCAGCCCGCATCCACCGAGGGGATGTACTCCCGGGGGATGCGACCACCCGTGACCTTGTTCTCGAACTCGTAGCCGCCGCCGTCGCCGCCGGAGGGCTCCAGGTTGATGATCACCCGGGCGTACTGGCCGGATCCACCCGTCTGCTTCTTGTGGGTGTAGTCGACCTTCTCCACCTTGCGGCGGATCGTCTCCCGATAGGCCACCTGCGGCTTGCCGACGTTCGCCTCGACACCGAACTCGCGGCGCATCCGGTCGACCAGCACGTCCAAGTGCAGCTCGCCCATGCCGGCGATGATCGTCTGACCGGTCTCCTCGTCGGTGCGGACCTGGAAGGTCGGGTCCTCCTCGGCGAGGCGCTGGATGGCGGCGCCCAGCTTCTGCTGGTCGGCCTTGGTCTTCGGCTCGATCGCGACGTGGATGACCGGCGCCGGGAACGTCATCGACTCCAGGATCACCGGGGCGTTCGGGTCGCAGAGCGTGTCACCCGTGGTGGTGTTCTTCAGCCCCACCACGGCCACGATCTGTCCCGCGCCGACGCCCTCCCGGTCCTCCCGGTGGTTGGCGTGCATCTGCAGGATCCGGCCGACGCGCTCCTTGCGGTCCTTCGTCGAGTTCAGCACCGGCGAACCACCGGTCAGCTTGCCGGAGTACACCCGGATATAGGTCAGCTTACCCACGTACGGGTCACTCATGATCTTGAAGGCGAGCGCGGAAAACGGCTCGTCCTCGCTCGGCTCCCGGCGGACCTCGGTCTCCTCGCCGCCGACCGCATGGCCGACGGTGGCGCCGATGTCCAGCGGGTTCGGCAGGAAGTCGACGACGGCGTCGAGCATGGGCTGGACGCCCTTGTTCTTGAACGCCGAACCGCACAGCACCGGGTTGACCTTGCTCGCCAGGGTCGCGCGGCGCAGGGCGGCGATGAGCTGCTCCGTGGAGGGCTCCTCACCCTCGAGGTAGAGCTCCATGAGCTCGTCATCGTTCTCGGCGACGGTCTCGAGGAGCTTGTCGCGCCACTCCTGCGCGGCCTCGAGGTGATCCCGCGGGATGTCGACGGTCTCGTAGGAGGCGCCCTTGTCCTCGGTCGTCCAGAGGAGGCCCTTCATGCGGACCAGGTCGATGACACCGCGGAAGTCGGCCTCCACGCCCCACGGGAGTTGGATCACGGCCGGCGTCGCGTCGAGCCGGTCGATCATCATCTCCACGCAGCGGTGGAACTCGGCACCGACCCGGTCCATCTTGTTGACGAAGGCGATACGCGGGACGTTGTAACGGTCGGCCTGCTTCCAGACCGTCTCGCTCTGCGGCTCGACTCCGGCGACCGCGTCGAAGACCGCGACCGCACCGTCGAGGACCCGCAGCGAGCGCTCCACCTCGACGGTGAAGTCGACATGGCCGGGGGTGTCGATGATGTTGATGGTGTGGTCGCGCCAGATACAGGTGGTGGCCGCGGAGGTGATGGTGATCCCCCGCTCCTGCTCCTGCTCCATCCAGTCCATCGTGGCGCCGCCCTCGTGGACCTCACCGATCTTGTAGTTCACACCGGTATAGAAGAGGATGCGCTCGGTGGTGGTGGTCTTGCCCGCGTCGATGTGGGCCATGATCCCGATATTGCGGGTCCTGGCCAGCAAGGAATGTACGTCAGATGGCATCTCGGATCACCAGCGGTAGTGGGCGAAGGCCTTGTTGGACTCCGCCATCTTGTGGGTGTCCTCCCGGCGCTTCACGCTGGCGCCGAGGCCGTTGCTCGCGTCGATGAGCTCGTTCATCAGCCGCTCGGTCATCGTCTTCTCGCGACGAGCCCGGGAGTAGCCGACGATCCAGCGCAGCGCGAGGGTGGTGCTCCGGCCGGCGCGAACCTCGACCGGAACCTGGTAGGTGGCACCACCCACCCGGCGGCTACGCACCTCCAGCGTCGGCTTGACGTTGTCCAGCGCGCGCTTGAGCGTGACGACCGGGTCGTTGCCGGTCTTGTTCTTCGCACCCTCGAGTGCGCCGTACACGATGCGCTCCGCGACCGACTTCTTACCGCTCAACAGCACCTTGTTCACCAGCGCGGTCACCAGCGGCGACCCGTACACCGGGTCGACCACCACGGCGTGCTTGGGCGCAGGCCCCTTGCGCGGCATCAGCCCTTCTCCTTCTTCGCGCCGTAGCGGCTACGAGCCTGCTTACGGTTACGGACGCCCTGCGTGTCGAGAGCGCCTCGGACGATCTTGTACCGGACACCCGGAAGATCCTTCACTCGGCCACCGCGAACCAGGACGATCGAGTGCTCCTGCAGGTTGTGGCCGACCCCGGGGATGTAGGCGGTGACTTCGATCCCGCTGTTCAACCGGACCCGGGCCACCTTGCGCAGGGCCGAGTTCGGCTTCTTCGGGGTGGTCGTGTAGACGCGGGTGCACACACCACGACGCTGAGGGCTTCCCTTGAGTGCCGGGGTCTTGGTCTTCTCGACCTTGTCCTGCCGGCCCTTGCGGACCAGCTGCTGGATCGTGGGCAACGCCGCTCCCGTTCCTGTCACGCCTCGTCGTACTGCCTTGGGCAACCAGACCGGTACGCCGGCCTCCCTGCTGCTGTGGTCCGCACCCGACCCACCGGAGTGTCCTCGAGCGGCTTCTCCGACCCACGCGGTCGGGCGTGTCGCGCCATTCGACCGGAACCTCGATGCGGTAATCCAGTTCCGGTGAGGGGCACGCCAGCCCGCCCGTCCGCTTCGCGGAATCGAGCTCGACAGTCGCCGACGGATACCCGAATAGTGACTTTACGTCAACCTAGCGAGCACCACGGCGCCACATCGAAGTGCAGGACGCACGCCGGAGCCACGTGGACTCCGACCACAGGGCTTAACAGTACTCCACGCCCGCGTCAGGTGTCGAACGGGGGTGTCCGGCGAAATCCCCCGCAGACCCCGCGCGCACTATGGCACTCGACAAGCGCATGCACTCGACGAGCGGCACAGGCGGGCAGCAGCACGGCCCCACGTACTGGCACGCTGCACCTACTGGCACGCTGTACGGGACAGCACGATACCGGCATCGGAGGCCCGCGAGGACATGTCTGACGCAGCCGGCGCGCGATTCGCGGCCGCCCCCGCCCGACGCCGGCCGAGCCGGGACGAGCTGCTCGCGGCCTACGGGACCACCGTCCCGGACCTGGTCGCCCCGGCCACCGTCGTGCTGCTCTGCGGGATCAATCCGTCCCTCGAGTCCGGGGCCACCGGCTTTCACTTCGGCACGCCGAGCAACCGGCTGTGGCCGGTGCTGCACCTCGCCGGCTTCACCCCACGCCGGCTGCATCCCAGCGAGACCGACGAACTGGCCCGCCGGGGCATCAGCATCACCAATCTCGTCCACCGCTCCACCGCGCGCGCCGACGAGATCAGCGATGACGAGGTCCGCGCCGGCGTGCCCCGGCTCACCGAACTCGTCGAACGGGTCTCGCCCCGGTGGGTGGCCTTCCTCGGCCTGGCCGCCTACCGGATCGGGTTCGGGCGCCGCAGCGCGAAGGTCGGCCGCCAGGCGGAGACCCTGGGACCCGCCGGCATCTGGCTCCTGCCCAATCCGAGCGGCCTGAACGCGCACTATCAGCTGCCCGACCTGGTCCGGGTCTACGGCGAGCTACGCGAAACCGCCTATTCCTGACCCACCCGCCACGTTCCCGAGGAGGGCCGCCGCCGGGCCGGCCGGCAGATGCGCGCGTACCGGGGCCCAGAAGTCGGCTCCGGGGGGCGCCTCGACCTCGATGCGGGAGCCGCCGGCCCAGGCCGCATCGAAGGCGAGCCGCCACGAGTGCAGCAGGGTGCGGGCGGTAGCACCCCGGCCGAACAGCGGATCGCCCTCGATCGGGTGCCCGATCCAGGCCAGATGCACCCGGATCTGGTGGCGCCGCCCGCTGACCGGCGTGACTGCGAGCAGGGTGTACTCACCGCCCTCCCATACCCGGATGAAGGTCGTGACGGACGGGTATGTCCGGACGTGGGAGAACACCGCGGCGGGCGGAATCGTCCGACGCCCGCGCCGGTCGGGGCAAGCCCTGCCCGGGGAACCTCCGCCAAGGGGGCCATCTCCGCCAGGCCGGCCATGATGTCGGCCCGGTTCGCCGCCACCCGGACCCGACTCTTGCGCCCCACGCTCAGCGGCAGATCAATGGTCCCCGAGGCGGGCAGTCCACGGGTCCGGGTCAAGACGAGGTATCGCTTGTCCACCGTGCGGCGCTGGAACTGCCGGGTGAGATCACCGTGGAACCGCAACTGCCGGGCGAAGAGCACCAGGCCCGAGGTGACCTTGTCGATGCGGTGCACCGGGAACAGCTCCTCGCCGTCATCCCCGGCGAGGGTGACGAGATCGGTGTCGTGCCGCTCTCCCATAACCGAGATGCCGACGGGTTTGTCGAGCACGAGAATGGCCTCATCCTCGTAGATCATTCGCTCCCGGCGAATCTCGGTCCACCCGGTCATAAAACGGCCAGCCCCGGTCACGTCAACTGCCGGGGAGCGATTCGATGGCCACTGTCCGATAAGGCGCGGCCAACCGACTCAGGTCGTCGTGGTCGCCGGTCAGAATCACACCGCCGCTACCTTCCACCGCCACCGCAGGTGCCTGCCCCTATCCTACCGATTTTCGCCTCTGCGCGCCGTCCCACCAGCGGGCTCCGGACCTGGACGCGCAACCGGCCCGGCACCCTGGTGAGGGCGCCGGGCCGGTCCTGATCGATCGGGCTTCGGTCGGGCTCTGGTCAGCTCCGCTCGGTCAGCCTCGCGACCTGCTCAGCGGAAGTCTCCCGAGCTGCGGTAGTCGAACTCGTCCAGCGGGACCGCCTGGCCGGAGCCCGTGCCGAACGCGCCGTAATCGACGCCGCCGTCCTCGTAGGCACCGACGGAGTACATCGCCGCACGTGCCTCCTCGGTCGGCTCGACCCGGATGTTGCGGTACCGGGAGATCCCGGTGCCGGCCGGGATGAGCTTTCCGATAATGACGTTCTCCTTCAGGCCGACGAGCGAGTCCGACCGGGCGTTGATCGCCGCGTCGGTGAGCACCCGGGTCGTCTCCTGGAAGGATGCGGCCGACAGCCACGACTCGGTCGCCAGCGACGCCTTGGTGATCCCCATGAGGACCGGGCGGGCCGAGGCCGGCTGGCCACTGGCTTCCACCACCCGACGGTTCTCCGCCTCGAACCGGGCCCGCTCGCAGAGCTCACCGGGCAGCAGGGTGGTGTCACCCGACTCGAGAACGTTCACCCGCTTGAGCATCTGGCGGATGATGATCTCGATGTGCTTGTCGTGGATCGACACACCCTGCGACCGGTAGACCTCCTGGACCTGGTCCACCAGGTGGAGCTGGACCTGGCGCGGCCCGAGGATGCGCAACACCTCGTGCGGGTCGACGGCACCGTCGACGATCTGGCTGCCGACCTCGATGTGGTCGCCCTCGCGGACCCGCAGGCGCGAACGCCGCGAGACCGGGTAGGCGATCTCGTCGCTGCCGTCGTCCGGCACCACCACGACCTTGAAGGTCTTCTCGGTCTCCTCGATCTTCACCCGGCCGGAGACCTCGGTGATGGGGGCCTTGCCCTTCGGGCTGCGCGCCTCGAACAGCTCGACGACACGCGGCAGGCCCTGGGTGATGTCGTCGCCGGCGACGCCACCGCTGTGGAAGGTACGCATCGTCAGCTGGGTGCCGGGCTCACCGATGGACTGCGCGGCGACGATGCCGACGGCCTCACCGACGTCGACCAGCTTGCCGGTGGCGAGCGAGCGCCCGTAGCACTGGGCGCACACTCCCATCCGGGACTCGCAGGTCAGCGCCGAGCGGACCCGCACCTGCTCGATGCCGGCCTCGATGATCTGGCTGATCGCGACGTCCCCGGCGTCGGTGCCGGCGGGCACGATGACCTCGCCGTTCGCGTCGATCGCGTCGGAAGCCAGCGTCCGCGCGTACGCCGAGGTCTCGGCGTACCGGTCCCGGACCAGCACCCCGTCGGCGCCCTTGCGGGCGATCCGGGTGAGGATGCCGCGCTCGGTGCCGCAGTCCTCCTCGCGGACGATGACGTCCTGGCTGACGTCGACGAGCCGCCGAGTCAGGTACCCCGAGTCCGCGGTGCGCAGGGCGGTGTCAGCGAGTCCCTTACGGGCACCGTGGGTGGAGATGAAGTACTCCAGCACGGTCAGACCCTCGCGGAAGTTCGCCTTGATCGGCCGCGGGATGATCTCACCCTTCGGGTTGGAGACCAGGCCACGCATGCCGGCGAGCTGCCGGATCTGCATCATGTTTCCAGCGGCTCCGGAGTTGACCAGCACGTAGACCGGGTTGGTCGCCGGGAAGTTCTCCTCCATCGCCTCGGCGATCTTGTTGGTCGCCTCGGTCCAGATCTGGACCAGCTCGCTGCGGCGCTCCTCATCGGACAGGAAGCCGCGGTCGAACTGCTTCTGGACCCGGTCGGCACGCTGCTCGTAGTCGTCGAGGATCTCGGCCTTGTTCGGCGGCGCGACGACGTCCTCGATCGCGACGGTGACCCCGGACCGGGTGGCCCAGTAGAAACCGGCGCTCTTCAGGGCGTCCAGGGTCGCCGCTACCTGGATCTTCGGGTACCGCTCAGCCAGGTCGTTGACGATCGCGGCCTGTGCCTTCTTGTTCAGCTGGGCGTTGATGAAGGGGTAGCCCTCCGGCAGCGCCTCGTTGAGCAGGCAACGGCCGAACGTGGTCTCCAGGGTGAACACGTCCCCGGTGACCCAGTCGGCGGGCGGGACCCAGTCCGACGGCGGGGTGGTGTCCCGCAACCGCACCTTGATCTTCGCCTGAAGGGCGATCTCCCGGGCGTCGAACGCCATCTGCGCCTCGGCGACGCTGGAGAACGACCGCCCCTCGCCGAGCGCCCCCTCGGCCAGGCGGGACAGATGGAAGACCCCGGTCACCATGTCGAGGCTCGGCATCGCCAGCGGCCGGCCCGATGCGGGCGAGAGGATGTTGTTGCTCGACAGCATCAGGATCCGCGCCTCGGCCTGCGCCTCGGC
>NZ_CDWTMG010000001.1:109803-114283 GCF_977945845.1 Frankia sp. CcMO1 | reverse complement strand
CCCGGCCCGCTTGGCGGCCGGCTTGGCCGCCGCGCGCTTCGTGGTGCTGCGCCCGGCGGTCGTGCGCTTGGCTGCGGCCCGGGTCGTGCTTCGGGTCGCGCCACGAGTCGTGGTGGCGCGGGCGGTCTTGGGGGCGGTCGTCGTCCCACCGGTGAAGTCCGACAGCGGCGCCGTTGCCGCCGTCTTGCGGAACGACTCCAGGGCCTTCAGCGCGGATGCCTTGCTGGCGTAAGCCTGGGACGATGCGATCACCGAGCCGCCAGGTGCGAGCAGCGAGAAGTGGAACTTGCCGCCCGCAGTCTTGGTCAGGGTGAACTTCGCTGGCACTCAATGCCTCCTGCTGTCGTGTTCGCCAGCCCTGCGGCGGCGAACAATTGCGTTGTCGGCGACGGACGTGTCAGGACGTGCGCTCTGCTGTCGATGCGGTGCACTCGCTCACCTCGCCGGCGACATCTGGTCGCGGCCACTGCATCGGCGGCTTGACACGAATCCTTGAATCCCGGCTTTGAATCGCTGATGGGCGTGTTGGCGTGACGCACCCCTCTGGTAGGCGCGCGCCACGACGCGCCCGAAGCCGCCTTGCGGGGCGTGTCGACCCCTTTGGACCGGGGCAACACGCTGGTGGAACACCCGCGACGAGCTACTACGACGTGATGTCTTTCCGCTGGAAGTGCCGCCATGCCAGCACCAAGAGGACGACGGCGTACGCCACCGACTCCAGTGCTCCCCGCGCCATCGACTCCCAGGCGATCTCGGGACCCAGCACGTCCGTCCACGCGAACTGGTAGTGCGTCGGCAGCAGCTCGCGCCATCGGCCGAGCGCCGTCACGGCGTCCAGGATGTTCGAAACGATCACAAGCAGCACCGCGCCGCCCACGGCGCCCAGCGGCGCGTCCGTCCACACGCCGAGCAGGAACGCGAGCGCGGCGACGAACAGCAGGACGACGGCCGTGTACCCCACCGCGATGGCGATCCGCACCAGCGACTCCTGGGCCGAGAGCGTCGCGCCGAGCGGGCTGCGCATCGGCGCCCAGCCGAAGAACAGCCCACCGGCCAGGTACGCCGTCGCGGGCAGCAGGACCAGCGCGAGCCCGCTGTAGAGCAGTGCCACGATCAGCTTGCGCCGCAACAGGTTCGACCGCGGAATCGGCGCCGCCAGCAGGTACCGCAGGCTCGACCAGCTCGCCTCGCTCGCCACCGTGTCGCCGGCGAACAGCGCCACGGTCACCACCAGCAGGAAGCCCGCGCTCACGAACAACGTGAAGAATGTGAAGTTCGGGGCACCGGTCGTGGCGAGGTCCACCAGGCCCGGCGTACCGGGACCGCCGGCGTCGCCACCCACGGTGAACGCCGCCACCAGCAGGAACGGCAACGCCACGAGGAAGCCCAGCGCGCCCTGGGTCCGGCGCCTCGTCAGCTGCCGGCGGATCTCCACCAGCAGCGGGAGCGTACGCCGCGCGGCGTACCCCGGCGCCGCGCCGTCGTCGCTCGTAACCGCGACCGGCGGCAGCGCCCCCTCGATCCCCGCGTGTCGACCTCGCTCCGGCATCAGGCGTCCTTCTCGCCCACCAGCGCGAGGAACGCCTGCTCGAGCCCGCGCTGTGGGGCCATGCGCTCGACGGCGACCCCGGCCGCGGCGAGCGTCCGCACCAGTTCCGCCCGCGCGGCGAGGTCGGCGCGGACGGCGAGCCCCGTAGGCGTGACCTGCACGTCACTCACTCCCCGCACCACGCGGGCGATCCGGGCCGCGCGTGCCGCGTCGTCGACGTCGACCGCGACGACCGTCGCGGCGTCCACGAGCTGAGCCACCGGTCCCGCCGCGATCAGCTTGCCGAGATGCATGACGGCGACGTGCGTGCACGTCTCCTCCACCTCCGCCAGCAAATGACTGGAGACGACCACGGTCCGGCCGGTCGCCGCGTACCGCGCGAGGACCTCCCGCATCTCCCTGATCTGCGGTGGATCGAGCCCGTTCGCCGGCTCGTCGAGCACGAGCAGCTCCGGCAGGCCCAGCATCGCCTGGGCGATCGCGAGCCGCTGCCGCATACCGTGGCTGTAGGTGCGGACAGTGCGGTGGACGTCGTCGCCGAGCCCGGCCACCTCCAGCGCTTCGGCCAGGTGCGCGTCCACCTCGGGACGGCCGGTGGCCTGCCAGTACAGCCGCAGGTTCGCCAGACCCGACAGATGCGGCAGGAACCCCGGACCCTCCACGAACGCGCCGATCCGGGACAGCACCGCCGCACCCGGGACGACGCGATGCCCGAACACGCGCAGTTCGCCCTCCGTGGGGTGGATGAGGCCCATGAGCATGCGCAACGTCGTCGTCTTGCCGGCGCCGTTCGGCCCCAGGAGCCCGAGCACCTGGCCGCCGTCGACCCGCAGCGTCAGGTCGTCGACGGCGCGCACGCCGTTCGCGTACGCCTTGCCGAGCCCCCGGATGGCGAGCGGGACGCCGGTGAGCTCCGGGTCCGGACCAACGCGGCGCCGCCGCGTGTATCCCCGCACCGCGAGCGCCGTCCCGCCCACGACCAGCGCGGCCAGCATCGCGGCGGCCAGCATCGCCAGCCGCCGCAGGCCGCCGGCGTCCGCCACCTCCAACGGCACCTGGGGCACGGTGAGCATGCCGTCGCCGGCGAGAGCGATGCGGTAGCCGCGCGCGTCGTCGGGCAACGCGTACGCCTGGTCGGTGCTGGAGACGACGACCCGTAACCGGTGCCCCGCGGGCACGTCGTGGACGACGGCGGGCAGCGCGACGGTGACCTCGCGCCCGTCGGCCGGCAGGTTCGCCAGCCGCACGGGCGAGACGAGACCGCGCGGAAGGATGGTTGATCCACCCGGGGCGACGTCGACGAGGGAGGCGAAGAACGTGGCGTCCGCGGCCGTCGACCTCACCCGCAGGGCCACGCGCGGCGTGCCGACGACGGTGACGGACTCGGTCAGCGGCGCGGTCTGAAATGTGGCGACCTGACCGGGGATCGCGCTGATCCCGAGGGCTCCGCTCGCCGCGCCGGCTCCGGCGGCTCCCGAACCGGAGCCGTCGGAGCCGGAGCCGCCGGAGCGGGAGCCCGTACCTCCCGCCCCGGCCGCCCCCGCCCGGGCGGCCAGCGCCCCGAGCGTGCCGCCGATCCCGGGAAGCGTCGTCACCGCGGCCGGCGTCGCTCCGGGCGGGGAGACCGCGAGCTGTTCCCCACCGGTCAGCGCCAGTCGCCGGGTCCCGACGGGGTCGCCGCCGAGCCCCGGGTACGACCGGCCCTCCCGCAGTTGCGGCACGGGATTGGAGTCGGCGCTGGAGAGGACGGCGTCCGGCACCGTGACGGAGAACGGCGCCTGCGGTTCGCCCGCCTCCTTGCGCAGCCACCGGTCGAAGAAGTCCCCGGTCAGCCGCCGCAGGCGCTCGGTCTCGTCGGGTCCGCCGTCGTGCCCGCCCGCCGTCCAGACCATCGACACCGGGGTTCCCTTCGACGCGATGGCGCGCGCCGTGGCGTCCGCTTCCGACAGCGGGAACAGGGAGTCGTTCTGGCCCTGGATCAGCAGGGTCGGCGCGGTGATGCGCGAGGCCACCCGGGCCGGGCTGGCGGCGGCGAGCAGCGCGAGCATGGCCGGTGCGGGGCGGCCGGTGGTGGCGGCCCGGACGTACCCGAGGCACAGGTCGGTCGCGATCCGGCCGCACGCGGCGCTCAGCGTCCGCAGCGCGAGATCGTCCCGACCTGCCCGGCCCGTTTCCGCTCCCGCCGGCGGCGTCGCGGGTGGGCCCACCGCCGCGCCGCTACCGAAGAACAGCGCCGTCCACTGCCGCTTGAAGACTCCCGCTCCCGCCGCCCGCGCGGGGGTCGCGTCGGCCGCGGTGACCGGCGCCGGATGCCCGGTGGCGAACTGCGGGAACAGCGACTGCCGCAGGTCGTTCCACGTGACGCTCGGCACGACGGCGTCCACGCGCCGGTCGGTGCCCGCCAGCAGCAGCGCGAGGGCGCCGCCGTACGACGTGCCGACGACGCCGACCACGGGGTCACCCGGCGCCTGCCGGGTGACCTCCGGACGGCTCGCCAGGTAGCCGATGAGGCGCTGGGCGTCCCTGACCTCGTACTGCGGCGAGTCGAGGTGCACCTTCCCACCGGAGGAGCCGAAACCGCGTGCCGTGTACGTGAGGACGACGTACCCGCGGCCGGCGAGGTCGCGCGCGTCGTCGGCGACGGATTCCTTGGTGCCGCCGTACCCGTGCGCGAGGAGGACGGCGGGTGCGGGGACCTCGCGGGGCACGTACAGGGTGGCGTCGAGGTTGACTGGGACGCCGTCCGGCTCACGCGTGGCGCCGAGCAGCAGCAGGTCCTGGTGGATGCCGGCGTCGCCGCCGCCGTTCGCGACCGCCGCGAAGCCCCCGGCGAGGACGGCGACCCCGACGGCGGCGATGACGACGCTTCGGCGACGCACCGCTGCACGGTACCCCGGCGGGACAACGGCCCCGCGGACGCACCCGGCT
The DNA here is from genome assembly GCF_977945845.1 of Frankia sp. CcMO1. Taxonomy (NCBI): domain Bacteria; kingdom Bacillati; phylum Actinomycetota; class Actinomycetes; order Frankiales; family Frankiaceae; genus Frankia; species Frankia sp. CcMO1. The sequence continues at coordinate 109,806 of NZ_CDWTMG010000001.1, read as the reverse complement.
CTC
>NZ_CDWTMG010000001.1:0-109408 GCF_977945845.1 Frankia sp. CcMO1 | reverse complement strand
CGCGGAATTCCAAAACAGGCTCTCAGGGAACGTGCGCCGCGAGAACGCAATACCGGACGGCGCCCAGGCGGTACGCGAGCGTCATACGCAGGATGGCAAGAAGGAAGCCCCGGCTGGAGTAGGAGTCGGTGAAGACGGCCCGCCGTACGGCAGGATCCCTGGGCAGCCGCGCGACGAGCCGGCGCACCGCCCTCGGCCAGGTGGGGCGCACCTGCCGGGTGAGGTCGTGGACGTCGTCGACGACGAAACCCGCTGCGGCAACCTCACCCCGGAAGTCCTCGAGTGTGGGCAGTGGCCGGAGGTACGACTCGCGTTCCATGTCCCGTAGCAGCGGCTTCACCTGCCACCCCGGGACGTCGTCGCCCGCGACCAGGTCCGCGATCACCAGCCGGCCACCGGGAGCGAGCACCCGGCGGCACTCGGCGAGCGCCGCCGGAACGTCCATGTGCCCGACGCTCTCGATCGCGATGGCGACGTCGAAGGACCCGTCGGGCGGCCCGCCGGCCAGCCAGTCCCGCAACTCGTGGCGCAGGCGTGGGTCACGGTGGTCGTGGGCGAGGGCTGCGTCGTACTGGCGGCGCGAGATCGTCACGCCGACGACGTTCGCGCCACGCGTGCCGGCCAGGTGCCTGCCGGTGGCGCCGTACCCGGAACCGACGTCGACGACCCGGTCGCCGCCGGTCACCTGCGCGAGGTCTGCGACGAGGTCCACGAGCGCGCGGGTGGCCTCGTCCACCGGCTCGCGGCCGGTGCGCCAGAGGCCGTGGTGGGCGTGGTCGCTCCAGACCCCCCGGTAGACGTCGTCCAGCTGGTCGTAGTGACCCGCGACGGAGTCGAGGCCCGGAAGGGCCGAGCCCGATTCGCCGTCCATGTCGGGAGGATGCGGTCACGTTTTCCGGTGGAGCTAGGCGATTTCGGCCAAGCGCCGCCGCGCGTGTTGTCGCAGCGCGCCCATCGGGGCGCGACTCGGCGGGCGCAAACCCACCGGACGGCGACAGGCTTGGGCCACTGCGTCAGTTCGTCGCGCCGGGGGTCGGGGTCAGGTTGGCCCCGGCGCCCACCTCGCCGTCACCTCCCGAGGCACCGTCCTGATCGCCGCCGGTCTCCGTCGGCTCGCTCGGCGCGGGCTCGGTCGTGCTCTCCGCGGGCGGCTCGGTGGCCGGCTCCGTCGGCTCCGTCGGCTCCGTCGTCGACGTGGGCTCCTCGCCGGACGTGGACGTCGAGCTGGGCTCGGGCGAGCCGGTCTCGTCGGGCGCGGACGGCGTCTCGGTGGGAGCCGGGTCAGTCCGCTGATCCGACGTGTCGGTCGACGAGGAGTCCACCACCCTCGACACCGTCGTCCCGCCGTCGCCACCGGACACCGGATGGCCGAGGAACGACTCCGCCAGCGTGATGGCGCCGATGGCCAGGCCGAACCCGGCCAGCGAGATCCCGCCGAGGAGGGCGAGCGGGCGCCGCCGCGAGCGCACGGCCGGCACCTGCTGGGTGGCGGTGATGACGGCGGGCTCGAGCGTGGTCTCGCCCGCGCTCGCGCCTTCGCCCCCGGGAAGGGCCTCGGTGGGCTGTAGTCCGAGCGCCTCAGTGGGTTGCTCGGCCGGCGGTTCGGTGCGCCCCTGCGGGCCTTCCGCCGCGGCCGCCTGACGGCGCGCACCCGCCGTGACGTCCCCCAGGTGCACCGGCACGGCTCCGGGACTCGCCGACTTGAGCCCCGCCGGAACCTTGCTGACCAGCACCTTGCTGTCGCGCAGCCGCTCACCGGCGGACTCGAGCGAGTGGTTGTAGATCGCGCCGGCCACCGACGAGATCACGGCTCCGACGGCGGCCCCGGTGATCGTGCCGCCGGCCCCGAGGAATGACGCGCCGAGCGCGGACGTCACGGCCGCTCCGGCGCTGGCGCCGATCTGAGCCGGACTGATGGCGAGCTTCCGCGCGCGTTCGTCGGCGCCGGTGGCGCGGGCGCCGTTTCCGAGGTCGGGGGTCATCGGGCCGGTCTCGGTGGGACGCGACATCGGGGGACGAAACCTCTCAACTGCTCGCGGTGGATGGCCTCAAGGCAACGGCATGGCCGCCAGTGTGCCGCCGTTCCCCGTACATCGCCCGGCGAGGCGTCGTCGTTGCCGCCCCCGGCGAAATGTGACCGGGTTCTCTGCCGCGACGGCGGCGATCTTCACCGGACCGGCGCGCGGAGGTACCGTGCAGAGGTGGAAATCCTCGGCGACGGCAGCGACGAGGACCGTCCCGCCCGCGACGCGCGGCCTCCCGTCGTGTCGCTACCCGAGCCCGGCACCCTGGCCGCCGCGGCGCCGTCACCGCGGACGGGTCACGACGACGACGCTATCGGGTTCGGGACCTCGGGCCGAACCGGCCCAGCGACCGGCTCGACCCCGGCGCTGGATCTCGGGGAACGGCCACGGGACGTCGCCTGGGCGCCGTCATCCGACGAGCCGGGCCTGGCCGGTCACGACCAGACGGGAGCGGGTCCGGCTACGCCGGCGCCCGGCCTGCCGGCGACTGGCTTGCCGGCGACTGGCTTGCCTGCGATCGGCGGATCCTCCTCGGCCGGTGGCGTCCCGGCGGCCGAGATTCCCCCGGCACCCGACTCGCCGCTGGCGAACCTGGTCGCGGTCGTCGCCGGACCGGAGTCCCTCGGGCTGTCCGGCGCACTGTTCGCCTTCGCCACCTGCATCGCGACCGCGCCGTCCATATTCGTGCTGGTGACGAACGGCGGGCAGGCGTTCGGCCAGAGCCTGACGGAGTTCACCGCCGGTGTGGGTGGCGGCGGCATCATCGCCGCAGTGCTCGGCCTGGCCGCGGCCCTGCGCGTCCAGCCGACGACGCATCCGCTCGTGCGCGGGTGCGCGGGCAGTGCGGTGCTGCTCGGCCTGACGCTGGTGCTCCTCGCGGCGTTCGGCGCGATCCAGTCCGCCGGGACACCCGAGATCACCACGATCCCACCGGACGCCTGACCCGGACCTGGCCCAGAGCAGACTGAGTCATGTTTGGACCCCTTTTTGGGGTCGAGACACGACTCAGTCGCCTGGAGGGTGGCTCAGGCCTGGAGCTCCCTCACCACGATCACGACGTCGACCAGGGCCCCGTTGCGCAGCACGGTCGCCTCCATCCGCCGGCCGATCGACTCGACCGTCATGATCCGCTGCAGGTCGCCGCTGCTGTTGACCGGGACGCCGTCCAGCCGCAGGAGCAGGTCACCGGGCCGCAGCCCCGCCGCGGCCGGCGACCCGGGCACGACCTCGGCGACGCGGACGCCGCTCGCATGCTTCACCCGCTCCGCCACCGGCGGCGGCAGCGCGACGGTCGCCCCGGCGATGCCGAGGTAGGCACGCCGGACGCGGCCCTCGCTCATCAGGCTCGCGATGATCCGCCGGGTGGTGTCGTTGACCGGCACCGCCAGTCCGAGCCCGATGCCGGCCACCGCCGTGTTGACCCCGATCACACGTGCCGAGCTGTCGCACAGCGCACCGCCGGAGTTGCCGGGGTTCAGGGCGGCGTCGGTCTGGATGACGTCCTCGACGACCCGGACGGTGCTCCCCGCCCGCGTCGGGAGCGACCGCCCGAGCGCGGACACCACCCCTGCCGTCACGCTCCCGGCCAGCCCGAGGGGGTTGCCGACCGCGACGACGAGCTGACCCACCCGCAGGCCGGCGGCATCCCCCAGCCGGGCGGGAGCGGGCACCGGACCCTGGGCGCGCAGGACCGCGAGGTCGGACAGCGGGTCGGCGCCGACGACGTCGAACCCCGACTGGGTGCCGTCCGCGAACGCCGCGCGCCCCGACGACGCGAGCCCGACCACGTGGGCACTGGTCAGCATGAAGCCGTCCGAGGTGAGGACCACACCGCTGCCCGCACCCATCCCGCGGCGGCTCTGCACGGAGAGCGAGGCGACCGCGGGGAGCACGGCCTCGGCGACGGTGGTGACGATCGTGGAGTAGGCGTCGAGCGCGAGGGGCTCGATGTCGTCGGGTGGCATGTCGTCGGGTGGCATGTCGTCGGGGTCGTTGGTGCTCATCGTTCCCCAGGGGCTCGTCCAGGCGCACTTGCGCTGATTACGTGATTACTCAGCAACGTGCAACGCGTCGAATTGATGCCCTTGCCGCCGACATCCCAAAGTGTTAGACAGAGTCAAACATCTCTCTGCTGGGGGCAGACATGGCCGGGAAATCTGCGGGCACCGGGGAGACCCTCATGGACGTCGACAGGGCCGACATCGCCCAGTTCCGGGCCTTCAACCGCACCTGGACGCGGGTAGCCGGCCTGCTGCGCGCCCACATCCACGACTCGCCGTACTCGATGACCGAGGGCCGGGTCCTGTTCGAGCTGGCCCGGCGCGAGCCGGCGGACCTCGTCGACGTGCGCCGGGAGCTGGAGCTGGACGCCGGCTACCTGTCCCGCGTCGTGCAGCGGCTGCGCGATCAGGGGCTGCTGGAGACCACGCCGTCCGAGCACGACGGCCGCCGCCAGGTGGTGCGGCTCACCGCGGCAGGGCGCGCCGCGATCACCGACCTCGACCGGCTGTCCGACGAGCAGGCGGCCGCCATCCTGCGCGACTTCCAGCCGGAGGAGCGGCGCCAGGTCGTCACCGCGATGCGGATCGTCCAGGACGCGCTCACCCGCACCCGGCGCCCCGAGCCCTACCTGATCCGCCCGATGAGGATCGGCGACCCCGGCTGGATCATCGCCCGCAACGGCGAGCTCTACGCCCGGACCTACGGATGGGACGCCACCTTCGAGGGTTCCGTCGCCCGAATCGTCGCCGACTATGTCGAGAACGACGACGCCCGGCGCCAGGCCTGCTGGATCGCCGAGGTGGACGGCGAGCCCGTCGGGTGCGTGTTCTGCGTGCAGGTCCCGGAGGACCCCGACGTCGCCCAGCTGCGCCTGCTGCTTGTCGAGCCGCACGCGCGTGGCATGGGGATCGGCTCGCGCCTGGTCGACGAGTGCATCGCGTTCGCGCGGCGCGCGGGCTACCGGCGGATGGTGCTGTGGACGCAGAGCATCCTCGCCGACGCGCACCGCATCTACGCCGCCAAGGGCTTCGCCCTCGAGCGGGAACACCAGCACCACAGCTTCGGGCACGACCTGGTCGGCCAGTTCTGGTACCTGGACCTGCGCCCGGACGTTCCTCGGCAGACCGAAGGCCAGACCGAAGTCGACCGGAACCTCGCGCGGAACGTCAGGACGGCTGCGCCCGCGTGAGCCTCTGGCCGTGCACGATCTCGACCGGCGGGATGTCCCCGGCCGGCTCGAAGCCGAACACCTGGCCGTAGAACGACAGCTCCGCCTCCAGCGCCCGGATGATGTTGTCCGACCGCCTGAACCCGTGCTGCTCACCGGGGAACAACAGGTACGCGTGAGGCACGCCGCCGGCGTCCAGCGCGTTCACGATCATCTCGGACTGCGCGGGTGGGACGATCGCGTCCTCGGCGCCCTGCAGCACGATGAGCGGCCGGTCGAAGCCGTCGACGTGCGACAGGGGTGAGCGCTGAGTGTAGACGTCGGCGGCGCCCGGCAGCGGCCCCACCAGCCGGTCCAGGTAGCGGGACTCGAACTTGTGCGTATCCCGCGCGAGCGCCGCCAGGTCGGCGACACCGAAGTGGCTCGCCCCCGCCGCGAAGACCTCGCGGGTGGCCAGCGCCGCGAGCGTCGTGAAGCCACCCGCGCTCCCGCCCCGGATCGCCAGGCGCCCGCCGTCCACCAGGTCCTCGTCTGCGAGCCACGACGCGGCCGCGCAGGCGTCCTCGACGTCCACGACGCCCCAGGCACCGTCCAGGAGACGCCGGTACGAGCGCCCGAGGCCGGTGCTGCCGCCGTAGTCGACGTCGACTACGGCGAAGCCGCGCGACGTCCAGAACTGGATGCCGAGCTTGAACGACGGGTCCGCCGAGCCGGTCGGGCCGCCGTGGATCGTGACCAGCAGGGGCGGCCGCTCGTCCGGCAAGCCCTCGACGTCGGCGCCCACGGGCAGGTAGAGCCAGCCGTACGCGGTGCGGCCCTTGGCGCTCGGGAAGCTGACGCGCTGCGGCCGGGAGATGGCGGCCGGAGTCAGGCCGAGTTTCTGTCCGAGGTCGCGGGGAGCGCGCAACACCGACGTCTTCGGCCTGCCACCGCCGGCCCGCGGGCTGATGCCGACGACGGCCGGCTCGGCCGTGTCCTGGGCTGCGATGGCGACCAACCCGGCGCCGTCGCCGACGTGCCGCAGCGCGGCCAGGCGCCCGTACGGCAGGACGTCGTCGCTCGCCTCGCCCTCGGCCGGCACCTGGACCAGGTGCGCGCCGTCTGACGCGGAGTACGTGAACCACACGGTCCCGTCTGGGCCGACCGCGTACCGGCTCTGGCCGAGTTCCCAGGCGGGCAGCGCGACCTCGGCCTCGACGGGATGCACCGGCACCACCTGGGGCCGCAGCTTCTCCACGCCCTTGACCTGGTAGACGTTCCACCAGTTGCTTCGGTCGGAGACGACGTACAGCGCGAGGTCCGGACCCCACTCGGGCTGCACGAGGGCCTCGCCCCCACCCCCGGCCACCGGGCAGGGTCGCACCAGGCGGCACTGCCCGGCCTCGGGATCGCCACCGAGCGGCTGGATCTGCGCCACCCACAGGACCGTGGCGTCCCACGGCATGTTCGGGTGGGTCCAGGTGAGCCAGACCAGGCGGCTCCCGTCCGGGCTGATGCGGGGAGCGGCGACGAAGTCGAACCCGCTGACCAGGACGCTGGGCTCGGGCGGGGTGTCCGTCTCCGGGACGGCGGGCAGCGCGACGATCTCGTTGCGGACACCCTCCGCGCCCGCTCCCGGCTCGTGGGTCTCGCGCACGCAGATCACGGTCCGGCCGTCCGGCGTCACGCGGCCGTCGGCGTACCGCAGTGCGCGCGGCGTCGCCGGCTCGGGCGTCAGGGGGGCGGGCGACGTGCCCGGGTCCACGCGGTAGAGGCGCTGGTCGGCCCAGGACGTCGCGAACAGCACGCCGCCGCCCACCCACCACGCGGCGCCGCCGTACTCGTGTACGCCGGTCCGGGCGTTGAAGTCGGCGGGCAGGACGTCGTCGTGGACCGTGCCGTCCGGGTCGCGGCGGACGACCTGGACGCGGCCGCCCTGGTCCGGCCGGGTCAGCGACCACCAGACCGCACCGGACGGCTCGGCCCACACGTCGGTGGGGTTGGCCGCGCCGCCGACGAGGTCGGCGGCCGAGATGGGCGACGGCCAAGCGCCGTACGGCAGCCGGCGCTCCCCCCTGATCCGTTCCGGCATGGGTGCAGGCTACTGCCCGCCCTCACCGCGTCGATCGTGCAATCGACGCCAGGGGGCGGGACAACGGCGTGTCCCGGGCGCTCGCCTCCGCCACCGGAACCGCCGCCACGGTCGTCGCCGTCGCACGTCGCAGGGCCTGTGAACCTGACTCCCCTGAACCCTGACTCCCCCAGACTGAGTCGCGTCTGGACCCCGTTTTGGGGTCGAAACAGGACCGAGTTCGCGCGGTCGGCTGATCCACGGGTCGCGTTCGTGGACGACGCGGGATCTGGTCCGGCGACGTCCGGTCGAACACGCGGAACGTGCCTATCCCGTCCGGGCGCGATCGGGTCGGGTCGCAACCCGACTCAGCAAAACTGCCCTGAAATCGTTTGCGACATCGCTGTCGGCGGACTTTCGCCGAGTGGAGTTGCGACAGTCGCGGATCACCCGGGCCAGACCTGAATCGCGCCGGCGAGCCGACCCCCGGCGAAGAGGGCCACGATCCGCGCCCGGATGAAGAGGCTCAGCGGTCCCACGAGGCTGACGCCGTTGGACGTTCCGCCGCCGGACAGCACCAGCCGTCCCCCGGGCGCCAGCACCCGGTGCAGCGCGGTCAGGCCGCGGTTCCCCACCAGATCGACGACGACGTACCGCTCGCCGCTGCGGGTGAAGTCCTCCTGCGTGTAGTCGACGACCTGGTCCGCGCCGATCGACCGGACCAGGTCGAGGTTCCTCGTGCTGCAGACGCCGGTCACGGAAGCGCCGCCTTGGCCAGCTGGACGGCGAACGTCCCGACGCCGCCGGACGCCCCGTTGATGAGGACGCGCCGACCCGGTCCCACTTCCCCCTTCCGGAGGCAGATGAGGGCGGTGTTCCCGGCCAGCGGCATGGTGGCCGCCTGTTCGAACGTGAGGTTCCTCGGCTTCAGGTCCACGGCGTCACCCGCGACGCAGACGTACTCCGCGAACGCGCCGTCCGCCTCGCCGAACACCTCGTCCCCCGGGCGCAGGTGCTGGATACCACTGCCGGCGGCCTCCACCGTCCCGGCGAAGTCCCTCCCCCGGATCCTGGCCCTGGGCCGGGCGAACCCGATCGTCGGCCGGAAGATGTACGGGTCGCCCTGCATGAAGTGCCAGTCGTACGCGTTGACCGATGCCGCGTGAACCCTCACCAGCACCTCGCCGGCCCCAGGTACCGGCCGGTCGACGTCACGACATTCGAGGACATCGCTGGTCCCGTACCCGTCTTGGACGATCGCCTTCATCAGTTCTCCTTGATTCGATCCGCGCCTGCGAGACCCTACGAACGTGCGGCGTCGGTGACGACGTCGAGCCTGCGGACGGCAGGACGGGAACCTGTCCCATGGGTGTGCCCTCCGTGGAGGATCCATTCGGCGACGGCGATGTTGATGACCCAGCCGGCGAGGTGCAGCACCGCCCTGGTGAACCCGTGCGGTGGCCCGGCGATCGCCATCCATGGCCCGAGAGTAAGAAGCTGCGTGCCCGCACCCATGCCGATCGCGTAGCCGCGGATCATCCACACGCGGTGGCGGGCGAAGTCCCGGCGCCGGACCGCGAGGAAACCGAGGACCAGGCTCGCCGCCATCGCCGAACCGAAGGCGAGCCGGAAGGCGGAGAGGAGTTCGTCGCCGGCGGGCTTGGGATAGAACACCGTCATCCAGAGCCCGGACAGTGCCGCCGCGAGCCCGCCGGGCACCACGATCCGGCCGGCGCGGCGGTGCCAGCCGGGCCGGCGACGCCGCAGGCGCGGCACGAACTGCAGCGCACCGAGGACGCCGAACAGGCTGGCACCGACGATGTGCACCACCACCGGCACGGGCGAGGCGAAGAACCGGGCGTTCTCCGCCGTCACCTCGGCGCCGCCGACGAGCTGGCTGATGCGGAAGGTCCCGGCGGCCACCGGCACGACGCAGAGCGCGAGCAGCCCGCCGGGGACGAGTCGCGAGGTCCTGGCTGAGGAGGTCATGGATCGATCGTGGCGGTTCTCGCCCTGCGGCTCATCGGAGTACAGGCCCGACCTGACCCGGCCCATCTTCCGACGCCGGAGTAGTACTTTCGGCCGTTCCGAGTCCCGGACCCGAGACTCGTGTCACCGGCCGGGGGCCTCCCGCCGACCGGCAACGTTCCGGACCCGGTGGGTCTCGTAGGCCCACATGGCGATCTCGACGCGGTTCCGGGCGCCGAGCTTGGCCATGAGGCTGGCGATGTGGGTCTTGACCGTGCTGAGCGTGATGTAGAGGTCCGTGGCGATCTCGCTGTTGGTCCGTCCCTGAGCCACGCTGACCAGGATCTGCTCCTCGCGGTCGGTGAGCGGCTCGACAGGCTGCCCCGACGGCCCCGACGGCCCCGAGTCGGCGAACGCCTGCAGCAGCCGGGCGGTGATGCTGGGGGCGATGAGCGCCTCGCCGCCGGCGGCGGCGTGGACGGCCTGGGCGAGCAGTTCCGGGCCGGCGTCCTTGAGCAGGAAGCCACGGGCACCGGCACGCAGGGCGGCGTAGACGTACTCGTCGAGATCGAAGGTCGTGATGACGACGACGGCGATGGGTTGCTCCACGGCCGGTCCGGCGAGGACGCGCGCGGCCTCGATGCCGTCCATGCCCGGCATCCGGATGTCCAGCAGGCACACGTCCGGCCGCAGCCGCCGCGCGAGCTCCACGGCACTGTTCCCGTCGGCGGCCACGCCGATCACCTCGATGTCCGGCTGGGCGTCGAGGATCATCTTGAGCCCGGTGCGGACGATCTCCTGGTCATCGGCGACGATCACCCGGATCGTCACGTGGCCCACCCGGTCCTGGGGAGCACGGCGCTGACCGTCCAGCCCTGGTCGGGGTCCGGACCGGCCTCGCAGGTGCCGCCCAGCAGGTTGGCGCGCTCGATCATTCCCATGAGCCCGTAGCCGGGAAGGGCCGCCGGGCGCACGGAGCTGGTGACGCCGTCGTCGCGGACCCGCAGGTGGACGGCGGTGTCGTCGGCGTCCACGCGCACCTCGATGCGGGTCGCGTGGCGCGCGTGCCGCCGGGCGTTGGTGACCGACTCCTGGGCCAGGCGGTAGATCGCGGCCGCGACGGATGGCGGGACGTCGCGCAGCTCACCGGAGATCTCGACCTCGACGTCCGGGCCCGCACCCGCGCGGATCGCGAGGTGCTCGATGTCGGCGATACCGGGGTTGGGTGCGAGCTCCGCCGGCTGGTCGTCGCGCAGGAAGCGCACCATCGTGCGCATCTCCGTCAGGGCGCGGGAGGCCTCGGCCTCGATGACCCGCAGCGCGTCGCTGGCGGCGTCCGGGTTCGTCGCCGCGGTCGCAAGACCCGCCTGGGCGCGGATCGCCATCGCCGAGACGTGGTGGGCCACGGTGTCGTGCAGGTCGCGCGCCAGCCGCTCCCGCTCGAGGAGCTTGACCTGGTCGAGCTCGCGCGAGCGCGCCCTGGAGCGGTACCGGAACGTGACGCCGATCGCCATGATCGCGGTCAGGATGGACAGCCCGGCGGTGAGGTCACCGAAAGTCATGTAGCCGAGGAGCACCGAGAACCCGAGCTTGAAATAGATGATCACGGCGCCGAGCAGAGCCTCGCGCCCGGACCCCCACCGGAACAGCGCGTAGGCCAGGAGCACGACGTACGCGTTGGTGTTTATCTCGAGCTCACCGCGGAGCAGGACCGGGGCGATGGTGCAGGTACCGAATGCGATGGCGACCATCAGGAGGGGTCTGGTCCGGCGCCACAGCAGCGTGGGAATCAGCGCGGCGACCAGGATCGCCGAGGCGGTCCGAGCGTGCATCGTGGGGCGTAGCGCTCCCTCGATCAGGGCGGTCGGGACGAGCAGGCTCACGAGCACCCAGTCGCGCCACACCCGCGCGGGCGCGTTCGGGGCACGTGGCTCGTCCCACACCGAACGCAGCAGACCGTGCACCGGTTCAGGATACGAGGGACGGCCGCGCCGTCCCTCGGCCCAAAGTACGTCCGCTTTGCACCCGCCCGTTCAGGCGACCCGCCTGAACCACGCCGGACCCGCCCTGCGTATGACGAAAGGCCTGGCCACGTCGCCGCGCCTGACCGCGGTGAACCGGCCGAGGGTCCAGTCCTGAGCCGAACGCGCCCGCGCGGGCGCGCGTTAGGCGTGCGCGAAGAGGAGGATCTGGACGTGTTGGAGCTTTCGGCAACCGAGCACGCGACACCGCCGACGAACCCGAACCCGATCCCGATCCCGACGCCGGCCGACGGGCTCCCGGCGCAGACGCCGTCCGGCGGGGATCCGACTCAGCCGCTTCCCGCCGGTGGAAGGCGGTCGACGCCGGACCGGCTCGTGATCCTGATCGTGCTGTTGCTGATCCTGGGGCTGGCGGGGACGTACGCGGCCACGCGCTCGTACTTCGACCGCGCCGCCGACGCCGGCGACCACCGGGCCGCCGTCGCCGGGACCGGCATGAGTTCCGGCACGTTCAACGTCGCCAGCGGCACCGACTCCCTCACGATCGTCGCCGACGGCGACCCCAGCGGCGAACTCGCCGTGGCCACGGCGCCCGCGGATTCGCGCGCCGTGCCGGTCCTGGACCGCGAAGGCACCCGGTTGACGCTGTCCACGCGCGAGAACGAGGACGCCGGTGGCGACGCGGTCGACGTCACGGTCCGGCTGGCCCGCGGCGTGCGGTGGACGGTCGTCGTCGACGGCGGCGCGAAGCGGTTGGACCTGGACCTGTCCCGCGGCCGCGTCGCCGCGGTGGAGGTCAACGAGGGTGTTGCCGCCATCGAGGAGCGGCTGCCACGGCCGAGCGGCACGCTGACGACGCGGATCTCAGGTGGCGCCGGAAGCGTCACCGTTCACCTGCCCGAGGGCGTCCCGGCCCGCATGAAGTTCGCCGACGGTGCCGGATCGGCGACGCTCGACGACGAGCAGCGGCAGGGCATCGCGGCCGGGACCACGCTGGCGAGCCGGGACTGGACCGACGCCGACGACCGCGTAGACGTCGCGCTGGACAGCGGCGTGGGCAGCGCGGCCGTGGACCGCGCCGAACCGTCGGCCGGAACCGCCGAACCGTAGGCCGGAAGCCGCCGGCCGGAAGCCGCCGGCCCGGGCGTCGGCAGGTCACGTCATCGAACGGCCACGGGGAGCCGCTAGCCTGCCGCAATGTCCAAGGTTCTGGTCAGCCTCCCCCTGGGGGACCGGGTCGGCATCGCGTTCTCCGGCGGTCTGGACACCTCGGTGGCGGTCGCCTGGATGCGGGAACGTGGCGCCGTCCCCTGTGCCTACACCGCCGATCTCGGCCAGTACGACGAACCGGACATCGGGTCCGTCCCCGACCGGGCACTCCAGTACGGCGCGGAGATCGCGCGGCTGGTCGACTGCCGTGGTCTCCTGGTCGAGGAGGGCCTGATCGCGCTGATGTGTGGCGCCTTCCACATCCGCAGCGCAGGGCGCACCTACTTCAACACGACCCCGTTGGGGCGGGCGGTGACGGGCACCCTCCTGGTGCAGGCCATGCGCGACGACGCCGTGTCGGTCTGGGGTGACGGGTCGACGTTCAAAGGCAACGACATCGAGCGGTTCTACCGCTACGGCCTGCTCGCGAACCCCAACCTGCGCATCTACAAACCCTGGCTGGACCCCGACTTCGTCAAGGAGTTGGGCGGCCGCACCGAGATGTCCCTGTGGCTGGCCGAAAGGAACCTGCCGTACCGGGCCGGCGCCGAGCGCGCCTACTCCACGGACGCCAACATCTGGGGAGCCACCCACGAGGCCAAGCGGCTGGAGCACCTCGACGAGCCGATGGACCTGGTCCAGCCGATCATGGGTGTCCGCTTCTGGGACGAGTCCGAGAGCGTCGCGGCGGAGGAGGTGAGCGTCACCTTCGCGGAGGGGCGACCCGTTGCGATCAACGGCCGGGAGTTCGCGGATCCCGTCGAGCTGGTGCACGAGGCGAACCGCATCGGGGGGCGCCACGGACTCGGCATGTCCGACCAGATCGAGAACCGGGTGATCGAGGCCAAGAGCCGGGGAATCTACGAGGCACCCGGCATGGCCCTGCTCCACAGCGCGTACGAGCGCCTGGTCAACGCCATCCACAACGAGGAGACGATCGCGAACTACCGCGACTCCGGCCGGCGCCTGGGACGGCTGCTGTACGAGGGGCGCTGGCTGGACCCGCAGGCGCTGATGCTGCGCGAGAGCCTCCAGCGCTGGGTGGGGTTCGCGATCACCGGCGAGGTCCGGCTACGCCTGCGGCGCGGTGACGACTACACGGTGCTCGAGACCGCCGGCCAGCACCTGACGTACCGGCCCGAGCGGCTCAGCATGGAGCGCACCGAGGACGCGGCCTTCGGTCCGGTGGAACGGATCGGCCAGCTGACGATGCGCAATCTCGACATCGCCGACTCCCGGGAGAAGCTGGAGCTCTACGCGGCACAGGGAATGCTCGGCGACGACAGGGACGCGCTGGTCGGCCGGCTGGAACCCGGTGGCGCGAAGCAGATCGAGCGGGTCGGCAGCACCGGCGACGGCGGCGCCGAACGCCTGGACGACGCGGCGATGGAGTCCGGCACCGACTGACGACCGATCTATCTGGGTCGGGTCTGGACCCCCAAACGGAGTCCCAACACGACTTGGCCGGCGAGCGAAGGCGGGGGCCCACTAGAGATCCCGGCGCATGCAGATTCGCGGCCAGCGGTCCAGGCCGTGTGCCGCCTCACGTCGGCGGAGGGCCACCAGGCCGGGCGTCAGGTCGCCGTCGTCAAGGGCGTGGAATCCGCAGCGGGCGTAGTAGGGGGCGTTCCACGGAACGTCGGCGAACGTCGTGAGGGTCAATGCCCCGAACCCGGTCGCGGCCGCGCGCTCCGCGACGTGCTCGATGAGGAGCCGGCCGACACGCGCAGCGCGGATGCACCGAGACCTGCTCGATGTGGAGGTTGCCGTCCACGACATCGGCGACCAGGTAGGCGATCGGCGCCCCGGACCCGTCCGTGGCGGCCCAGGCGTGACCCGCCCGCTGGTAGCCGGCGAGCACCGCCAGAGGAAACGGCTCGTCGTCCGCCACCTGCGGCATCCCGACGTCGCGGAACACCTCTCCGGCGACCCGCTCGATGTCCTGCAACACGGGCAATTCGTCGAGGTGAACCCCGCGGATCCGCCCGGTGCTCACGGTGCCCGCACCGTCGCGAAGGTTCCGGTCTGCCGTTCCAGGAGCTGGGCATGGCCGAACGGCCACACGACGGCGAACGCCCGTCCCACCACGCCGTCGATCGGGACCGTGCCGCCGTTCTCCGTCAGGTGGTAGCGGGAGTCCCGGGACATCGAGCGATGATCACCCATCACCCACAGCCGCCCCTGCGGCACGGTGACCGAGAACGGCAGCGTGCTGGGCGGGTCGCCCGGGTGGACGTACGGCTCCTGGATCGGGCTGCCGTTCACGGTCACCCTGCCCGCGCTGTCACAGCACGCTACCCGGTCGCCGGGCAACCCGATCACCCGCTTGATCAGGTGCTCCCCGGAGTCCGACGGCAGCAGGCCGACGAAGGCCAGGGCGCCGCGCACCGTATCACCGACCGCGCTGCGCGGCCGGGCCACCGGTGTGTCCAGCCAGTTCCCGGGGTCCGCGAACACCACGACGTCACCCCTGTGCAGCTCCCGCGGCCCCGGCGTCAGCTTGCTCACCAGCACCCGGTCGCCGAGCGTCAGCGTGTCCTGCATCGAGCCGGAGGGGATCGAGAACGCCTGCACCAGGAACGTCTTGAGCAGCAGCGACAGCGCGAGCGCGAGGACGACGACCATCACCGCCTCGCGGACCAAGCTGCCTGCGCGCGCCGCCGGAGCCGTCTGCTCGGGAGCCGGTGCTTCCATTGTCCCCTCCGATCAACGTGCGCCGGCGACCTGCCACCCGTCGCCGCCCCGGCCGCTGGACGGCGTAACGTGCGCGCGCGGCTCGGGGTTCCTCTCCGAGCCGGGGCTCGCCACGCGTCCGACTCGCCACGCGTCCGAGCTGCCCTAGCCGGTCACGAATCCCTCCGCGGTCAGGACGACGTGAGCGGCCGCTGCGCCGACCCCGGTTCCCACGACGTTAACCGTGACACGGCCGGCGCTGCCGACTACCGATACCCAAGGTGACACCGACTGGTGCGATCAGGTCGGAGGGCTCAACCTCCAGATCACTCCCCCATGCCTTCGTCCAACCGGTGGAACAGGTCCATCAGCGGGCCGTGCAGGTCCGGGAGTTCGGTGATCCGGCCGCTACCGACCCGGCTGGTCACCAGCGAGCTGACCGCCGCGACGAGCGCTTCGCACGCGAACCGGTCTCGTGACGACCGGGCGCCGATCACGTCGGCCATGAGATCCACGAATCGGCTCTGCTGCTCCATCCGCTCTTCGATCGCGGCCGGGCCCGCCGCGTACACCTCGATGAGGAACGTGCGGGCGGACGGGGCATCGTCGTGCAGCACACCGAGGTAGGCGGCGAGTGCCCGGTCGAACCGGACGGCGGGCTCGTCCGGGGCCTCAGCGAGAGCGCTCGTGATGGCGTCGATGACCCGATCCACCGCGCCGGCGTACGCCGCCCGGAAACACCCCTCCTTGTCGGCGAACTGCTCGTAGAAGGTCTCGCGGGAGACGCCGGCTCGCCGGATGACGTCACCCACCGTGGTGCGGACATACCCCTTCTCCGTCACCGCATCGGCTATTGCCGCGACCATCCGTTCGCGCTGGGAGGCGACGACCTGCTCCCTGGTGAGGCGATGGCGGCCACGAGGTAGCTGGCCGCCGCTGACCGACTCCATTCGGCAAGCGTATCCACGAACATTTCGGTTCACCACGAACAAGTTCGTTCGCTAAGCTGTCCTTGTCCTGCGGATCCTGGTTGGCTCCTTCTCGGCGGTGCCGTGCGACTTCGGAGGGGAAGGTCGTCCTGGCTCGCCACGTGGTTCTCACTCACGCGCCTCGGTTCCGGCGGCGTCGAGGGGTAGTGCAGGTCGAGGGGTAGTGCAGCCCGCCTGCCAGGCTCGCGGTCTGGCGGACGGGCGCACCTGTCCGGGGCGGTCGCAACCCGACTCAGCAAAAGTCCGCTGACAGCGATGTCGCAAACGATTTCAGGCCAGTTCTGCCGAGTCGGGTTGCGACGGGTCCCAGCATCCTGGCGGAGCTGACCGTCGTCTCAGGACAGCGCCCTGCCCCACGCGCGTGCCGCCCTCCCGCAGGCTGAGATCTGGAGCCGACGAAGCACCCCGCCTCTATGGTGGACCGATGGCGTCGGTCAAGCAGTTCCAAGTCACCTTCGACTGCGCAGAGCCTGAGCGCGTCGGTCGTTTCTGGTGCGACGTGTTGGGGTACGTCGTACCGCCGCCACCGGAGGGCTTTGCCACTTGGGACGATTTCGATCGCGCGCTGCCGCCCGAGCGTCGGGGTTCGGCGTTCGCGTGCATCGATCCCTCAGGTGTGGGCCCCCGACTGTTCTTCCAGCGCGTTCCCGAAGGCAAGGTCGTCAAGAATCGGGTGCATCTTGACGTGCGGGTCGGCACCGGGCTCGTGGGTGAAGAGCGCCTGGCCGCGCTTGAGGCCGAATGCGCACGACTGGTCCCGCTCGGTGCGGTGCGCCTGCAACTACTGCCTGCCGATGACGTAAACGAGTCGTGCCTCGTGATGCAGGACATCGAGGGCAACGAGTTCTGTCTCGACTAGTGCGGTCACCGCACTGGCGCTGGATCCGGACCCGGCCGGGCGCGTGGTCCGGAGTGCAGCGCTGGTCACTTCCGGCGGGTTCGGACCAGCCGCCCCGGGAGTGGGTAAAGGTCGCGCTGACGGCGGCCGACTCCCGAGGGCGGCCACGGTGCTGACCGGCTCTTCTGCACCGACCTTCTTCTGCACCGACGCCGTCCCCTCACCCTGGTGACCGACAGCGCGCCGAGTCGTCGCCGTCAGCCGGCGTGCTTCTGCACGACCTCGCCGACGCGCGGGAGCGCGTCGACGACGTGCCTCTTGGCCGTCCCGCGCAACGAACCGTAGGCCTTCCTGATCGCAGCCTTCTTCGTGATCTCGACGCGCTCGTCAGTCACCGACAGCAGGGCCTCCGCGGCCTCGTCCCGACGCGCGACGAGGTAGTCCGAGAACGTGCCCGACGGGGCGGCCGACCACTCCTGCCAGAACGAGTCGAGGTGCCAGACGAAAGCGGGCCACAGCTTGTCGATGGCCTCCTCCACAACCGTCGGGTGCACCTTTTTCACCGCACCGTAGCCAGCCTTGAGCGCGAGTCCGGAGGCGCCCTTCTTGTCGGAGACCTCGGCGTCCACCAGGGCACGGACGTCTTTCTGGACCGAGGGGGCGACGGCAGGATTGAGCAGGGTGTCGGTCAGCGGAGGCACTCTGGATCTCCCAGGGAAGTCGTGTCGAGAACACGGCGACCGTACCGATTTGCGTCTCACCCCGTGCAGGCCGTTGCGATTTGGTGACCCGCGCCGCATCGCTCCCCGGGACCGCACAGCGGGTGGCGGGGCACCCCGCGCCCGGATCCGCGACGGCTCTCAAGCGATCCGGTCCGCGCGGCGGGCCCTCGTCGAAGCCCGCACGACGAGCTCGGGCGTGAACTCGATCCGCTGATGCGCATGCTGCCCGTCCTCGGACGCCTCATCGAGCAGGAGCTCCGCCGCGGTGCGCCCGAGCAGGTGGCGCGGCTGGCGGACCGACGTCAGGGGCACCGCCGCCGCGGCCGCGAACTCGATGTCGTCGTAGCCAACGATCGCCACGTCGTCCGGCACCGCCACGCCGTGCGACACCATCTGCTGCAGGAAGCCGAGCGCCAGCAGGTCGTTGGCGCAGAACACCGCGGTGGGACGGCGCCGCGCGGGGAGCCCGAGATGGCGCTCGCCGGCCAGGCGGCCTTCGGCCGCGGTGAGCCCGTCCGTGGCGAGCTCCACGATCTGGTCGGCGGCGTGGCCGGCGCGCGTGACGGCCTCGCGGGCGCCGAGCAGGCGGTCCCGCGCTTGCGCGATCCAGTTCGGCCCGCCGACGTACGCGATGTGCTCGTGGCCGAGCTCAAGGAGGTGGGTCACGGCCAGGTCGCCGCCCTCGACGTCGTTCACGGACACGCTGCACCCGACGAAACCGTCGGGCGCCGCTCGGTCGAGCATCACGACCGGGACTCCGGCAGCGGTCAGCGTCGCCAGCGTTTCGCTGTGCGGGTCCACCGGCGTCACGAAGACGCCGAGTACCCGCTGTTGGAGCAGCGCCTCGAGGTAGTCGTTCTCGCGGTCGGCGTGGTTGTCGCTGTTGCACAGGTAGAGCGACAGGCCGTGGGAGCTCGCGACCTCCTCGATTCCCCGCGCGACGTCGGTGAAGAAGGGGTTGGCGACGTCGAGCATGAGGTAGGCCAGCGTCCGGCTGCGACCGGCACGCAACTGCCGGGCCGACTCGTTCCGGACGAAGGCCAGCTCCGCGATCGCCGCTTCCACCCGCTTGCGCGTGTTCGGCCGAACGAGCGACGGCCGGTTAAGGACGTTGGACACCGTCCCGATGGAGACGCCGGCACGTGCCGCGACATCCTTGATGCTCGATGACGACACCTGGCCTCCCTTGCGACCCGATCCCCCGTCGGGATGAAACGTATCAGCAGCCAAGTTCGCGCAGAAGTACTCGGCTCGTCCAGCTCGCAATGCGTGAGAAGCCCTGGCGGGCCGCCCATGCATCCCGACGATGCAGAAACGTTACCGCAACTTGCTCTTGACACCTGAGACATGGGCCACATACGTTCGGCCCAGATTTTAAAAGGTTTCAATTTCCCCGGACCACTCGATGCGGGAGGCGATGTGACAGGAACGACGGCTCCGCTCGTCCAGGTCTCCCATGTCGCGAAGGCCTTCGGGGGCGTTCGTGCCCTGCGCGATGCCTCGGTGGAGCTGTACGCCGGCGAGATCCACGCTCTGCTGGGCGAGAACGGCGCGGGCAAGTCCACCCTGCTGAAGGCCCTGGCCGGGGTCCACCGCACCGACGCGGGCGAGATCCGGATCGCCGGGGACGTCTTCGAGCAGGGCAGCACCCGGCGCTCGCTCGAGCAGGGCGTCGCGGTGATCTACCAGGAGCCCAGCCTCTTCCCAGACCTCACGATCGCGGAGAACGTCTTCATCGGCCGCCAGCCGACCGCCCGCATGGGTGCCGTGGACTGGGACGCGATGCGCGACCAGGCGGCCGCTCTTTTCCGGCAACTCCGGGTGGACCTCGATCCCGAGCGCCGGGCGCAGGGCCTGTCCATCGCCGACCAGCAGATCGTCGAGATCGCGAAGGCGCTGTCCACCGACGCCCGCGTCATCGTCATGGACGAGCCCACCGCGGCGCTGTCGGCGGCCGAGGCCGACCGGCTGCTGGACGTCGCCCGGCGCCTTCGGGACGGGGGCGCCGCCGTCGTCTTCGTCAGCCACCGCCTCGACGAGGTCTTCCTCCTGTGCGACCGGCTGACGGTCATGCGCGACGGTTCGACCGTCACCTCCTGCCGGGTCGCGGACACCAGCCCGGGCGAGGTCGTCCGATGGATGGTGGGCCGCGAGCTGACCGAACTGTTCCCCAAGCTGGACACGAGGCCGGGCGACGTGGTGCTGCGGGTACGGAACCTCACGGCATACGGGGTCTTCGACGATGTCAGCTTCGACGTGCGGGCCGGGGAGATCGTCGCTTTCGCCGGCCTCGTCGGCTCGGGCCGCAGCGAGGTCGTCCGGGCGGTGTTCGGGATCGACCGCTACGACGCGGGCAGCGTGGAAGTGCTCGGAACGCCGCTGCCGCCGCGCGACCCGCGCGCGGCACTCGCCCGCGGGGTCGCCCTGGTACCCGAGGACCGGCGCCAGCAGGGCCTGTTCATGCCCGCGTCGATCGCCAGGAACACGGCCATGGTCGTCCTGGCCCGGCTGGCCCGGCGCGGAATCGTCCGGGAGCGGTCGGAGACGGAGCTGGCCGCCGAATGGGCGGAGCGCCTGGACCTGCGGCACGGCGGGCTCGACAAACCGGTCGAGCGACTGTCGGGCGGCAACCAGCAGAAGGTCGTGCTCGCCAAGTGGCTCGCCACGGGCCCCCGCCTCCTCGTCGTCGACGAACCGACCCGGGGCATCGACGTCGGCACGAAGGCCGAGGTCCACCGGTTGCTCTCGGAGCAGGCGTCGCAGGGACTCGCCGTCCTCATGATTTCCAGTGAGCTGCCGGAGGTACTCGGCATGGCCGACCGCGTGCTCGTGATGCGGGAAGGCCGTCTGATGGCCACGCTCACACGCGCGGAGGCGACCCAGGAACGGGTCATGCTCGCTGCGACCGGTCAGGAATCGGCGGCATGACGACGACGCTCCCGGACACCGCAGGTCCCCCCGGCGCGGCCGGGGCATCACGCCGGCCCGGTCGCCTGCGCGCCGTCCTCGGCAGCCGCGAGGCGCCGGTGGCGGGGGCCCTCATCCTCGTGCTGGTGGCCACGACCCTGGTCAATCCCCGATTCCTGGCCCCCCAGGGCCGGTTCGACCTGATGGTTGCGATCGCGATCACCGGCCTGATGGCGGTCGGTCAGACCTTCGTGCTCGTGATGCGGCACGTCGACCTCTCGGTCGGCTCCGTGCTGGGCCTCGCCGCGTTCGTCTCGGGATCGGTGGTGGAGGGGAACACCGACGGCTCGCTCGCCGTCGTCCTGCTCACCGGGCTGGCGGTCGGCGTCGCGGCCGGGCTCGTCAACGGCCTGCTCGTGGCGGCGCTGCGGCTGCCCGCGCTGGTCGTCACCCTCGGCACGCTGTACGTCTACCAGGGGATCCAGGCCCTGCTCACCGGGGGCACGCGGATCAACGCGGACGAGTTGCCCACGGACGTCGTCCGGTTCGGCGTCACGGGGTTCCTCGGGGTCCCCTGGCTCATGTGGGTCTGCCTGTCGGCCGCGGTCGCCGGAGGCTGGTTCATGCGTACCCGGCACGCCGGGCGTGACCTCTACGCCTGCGGCAGCAACCCGCCCGCCGCGCTGTTGGTCGGCATCCCCGTCGCTCGTCGCACGTTGCTCGCATATGCGGTGAGCGGTGCCTGCGCCGGGCTGGCGGGCGTGCTCTTCCTGGCCCGTTTCGGCGGCGTCGACGCCAACGCCGGCATCGGATACGAGCTGCCGGTGGTCGCGGCCTGCGTGGTCGGCGGTGTCAACATCTTCGGCGGCTCGGGCACGGTGCTCGGCGCGCTGCTCGGCGCGATGCTGCTGAAGACGATGGGCGTATCGCTGAGCGCCCTGTCCGTGCCCGAGTTCTGGCAGCAGGCCATCAACGGCCTCCTGCTCATCGTGGCGATCACCGCCGATCGGCTCGTCCACCTGCGACGGGAGCGCGCGGCACGGGTGGCCGCCGCACGCCTGCGGTCGTCCCTCGCCCCGGGTTCCCCGGAGGCCGGCGCCACCGCCCCGGGACGGGCCTCGGCCGTCACCGGCGCCGGGTCGACCGGGCGACCCGCTGACGAACCCACCCGGGAGGCGCTCCGATGAGCCGCTACGTCACCTGGGACCGGGCCGTCTTCGGCCTCCTCGTGCTCACCGTCGGCGTGGGCGCCCTGATCAACCCGGACTTCGCCAACGGCTCGAACCTCGGATTCGTGCTGCAGGACATCGGCGAGATCATGCTGCTGGCGTTCCCCATGACCTTACTCATCATCACCGGCGAGATCGATCTGTCGGTGGCCTCGACGGCGGCGCTGTCGGGCTGCGTCCTCGGCATCGCGTGGCAGGCCACCGGATCGATGCCGGTCGCCGCCGTGGCCGCCGTGGCGACCGGCGTCGCCTGCGGCGCCGTCAACGGCTTCCTGGTGACCAAGCTGGGACTGGGCTCGCTCGCCGTCACGATCGGCACGCTCGGCCTGTACCGCGGGCTGTGCTACGCGCTCCTGGGTGACACATCGGTCGCCGACTTTCCGGTCGGCTGGACGAACCTCGGCTTCTCCACGATCCCCGGCACGCCGCTTCCCTACGTCACTCCGCTCCTGGTGGTGCTGGCCATCGCGTTCGGCGTCGTCCTGCACCTCACCCGGGTCGGACGGTGGGTGTTCGCGACGGGGCAGAGCCCCGAGGCCGCGCGCTTCGCGGGGATCCCGGTCCCGCCGCTCAAGTTCTGGCTGTTCGTCGCCAGTGGTGCGGTCGCCGGGCTGGCCGGAATCGTCTACGACCTGCGCTTCGCCAGCGCCCGGCCCGACGGCGCCATCGGCTTCGAGCTCGCCGTCATCGCGGCCGTGCTCTTCGGCGGGGTGTCCATCTTCGGTGGCGTCGGCACGATCTGGGGTGTCGCCAGCGCCGTCCTGTTCCTCGGAGCCGTGCGGTCGCTGCTGCAGCTGCAGGACGTGCCGCCCAACGGTCTGACCATCATCACCGGCGGCCTGCTGCTCGCGTCGGTCGTCGTGCCCGTCGTCGCCACCCGCTGGCAGGCCCTGCGAGAACGGCGAGCAAGAGCGGCGGAAGCGGCCCAGGCCGTGCCCGCCGCGCCCTGACACCACAAGCGCACCACGCCCGGCCGGCGATTCGGCCACTGTCACCAATCCGTCGCCATGCAAGGAGAAGTCATGCGTCCTACCCGTCTTGGCATGCTGGCGGCCACCGCCGTGCTGGCCACCTTCCTGGCCGCCTGCGGCGGCGATTCGAACGACAGTCCCGGGAGCTCGTCCAGCTCGGCTGCCTCCGAGGGCGGCGTCAAGTCCGACCTGAAGATCGCCATTCTCCCCAAGGCCATCAACATCCCGTACTTCGACGCCGCCTTCGCCGGCGCGGAGAAGGCCTGTGCCGAGATCAAGGCCACCTGCGAACAGGTCGGTCCGACCCAGGCGACCGGTGCCGCTCAGGTCCAGTTCATCAACAACGTGATCCAGAAGCGGTACGACGCACTGGTGATCTCTGCGGCTGACGCCAACTCCGTCGTCCCGGCGCTCAAGCGGGCCCAGTCCGCCGGTGTCGCCGTCGTCACGTACGACGCCGACGTCGCCGACACGAGCGCCCGGACCGTCATGATCACGCCGACCACGCCGGACCAGATCGGCAAGGCCCAGGTCAAGTGGGTCTCGGACGCTATCGGCTCTGCCGGCGGCGAGGTCGCGATCCTGTCGGCGGCAGCCACGGCGGAGAACCAGAACGCCTGGATCGGTTTCATGAAGGAGGAGCTGCCGAACTACCCGCAGCTCAAGCTCGTGGACACCGTCTACGGCGACGACGACGCCGCCAAGTCCGCGGAGAAGGCCGCCGCGCTCCTCCAGGCGCATCCCAACCTGAAGGGGATCATCTCCCCCACCACCGTCGGCGTGGCGGCGGCCGCCAAGTACATCAGCGGCTCGCAGTACAAGGGCAAGGTGCAGGTGACCGGTCTCGGCCTGCCGAGCGAGATGAAGGCCTACGTCAAGGACGGCACGGTGAAGTCGTTCGGGTTGTGGGACCCGTCGATGCTCGGTTACCTGGGCGTCTACGCGGCCGCCACGAAGGCCAGCGGCGGGGACCCTGCCAAGGGAGTCACCGCGGGCGGGAACAGCTACACCGCGGACAGCGACGGTGTCATCATCGTCGGCCCGCCGCAGGAGTTCACCCCCACCAACATCGACCAGTTCAACTTCTGATCCTGATCTGACCACGCCGCGGCAGGGTCGCCACACCAGGCGGCCCTGCCGCACCTCCCGGCCGATGCTTGCCTGCGAGGGGAAGGACCAACCGCATGCCCCGCTACTGCTTCCTCCTCCAGGTGCGCCCGGACCGGATCGACGAGTACGTCGAGCGGCACCGGGCCGTGTGGCCGGACATGCTGCGCGCGCTACAGAAGACGGGCTGGCACAACTACTCCCTCTTCCTGCGCCCGGACGGCCTCCTCGTCGGATACGTGGAGAGCCCGGACCTCGACGCCGCGCAGGCGGCCATGGAGGCGACCGACGTCAACCGCCGGTGGCAGGCCGAGATGGCGGAGTTCTTCGTCGGACTGGACGGCCGCAGGCCCGACGAGGGCTTCCTGCTGCTGCGGGAGGTCTTCAACCTCGAGGACCAACTGCGCGACAACGGACCGGGCACCGCCGGGCTGGTCGACGACGCATGAACGAGACGGAGCCCCCGACCTATGAATGACCTGCAGCCAGTCAAGACGACCCTGGCCGCGCAATCCATCGAGCTGCCGTCGTGGGCGTTCGGCAATTCCGGCACGCGGTTCAAGGTCTTCGCCCAGACCGGAGTGCCGCGAGATCCATTCGAGAAGCTTGCGGACGCCGCGCAGGTGCACGCGTACACGGGGATCGCGCCCAAGGTGTCGCTGCACATCCCGTGGGACAAGGTCGAGGACTACGCCGAGCTGGCGCGCCACGCCGCCGATCTCGGTGTCCGGATCGGCGCGATCAACTCCAACGTCTTCCAAGACGACGACTACATGCTCGGCTCGGTGACCCATCCCGATCCGCGAGTCCGCCGCAAGGCGACCGACCATCTGCTGGAATGCGTCGACATCATGGACGTGACCCGGTCGCGCGAGCTCAAGCTCTGGTTCAGCGACGGCACGAACTACCCGGGGCAGGACGACATCCGGGCCCGCCAGGACCGCCTCGCCGAGGCGCTGGCCGTGGTCTATGAGCGGCTCGACGAACGGCAGCGGATCCTGCTGGAGTACAAGCTGTTCGAGCCGGCCTTCTACACGATGGACGTGCCGGACTGGGGGACGGCATACGCCCACTGCATCGCGCTGGGCCCCAAGGCGACCGTCGTCGTCGACACCGGTCACCACGCGCCAGGCACCAACATCGAGTTCATCGTCGCCCTGCTGCTGCGCGCCGGGAAGCTCGGCGGGTTCGACCTCAACTCCCGCTTCTACGCCGACGACGACCTCATGGCCGGCTCGGCCGATCCGTTCCAGCTCTTCCGGATCATGAACGAGGTGGTAGGGGCCGGTGCCATGCTGCCGCCGGCGCCGGGCGAACCCACCCGGACCACGGACGCCACCGGCCTGGGTGTGTCGTTCATGCTCGACCAGTGCCACAACATCGAGCCGAAGATCCCGGGCCAGATCCGCTCCGTGATGAACGTTCAGGAGGCCACCGCCAAGGCGCTACTGGTCGACCGGGACGCATTGCGCGCGGCACAGGATGCCGGCGACGTCCTCGGGGCGAACGCCGTCGTGATGGATGCCTACAACACCGACGTCCGGCCCCTGTTGCGCGAGGTCCGTGCCGACGCCGGGCTCGATCCCGACCCCCTCGCCGCCTACCGTGCCTCCGGGTACGCCGAGCGAGTCGTCGGCGAGCGCGTCGGCGGCGCGCAGGCCGGTTGGGGGGCGTGATGACCGGCACCGTGTCCGACGCCATGCCCAACCCGGTCGCCGACCTCATCGCCCGCTCTCACCGGCTGGGAGCCGATCCGAGGAACACCAACTACGCCGGTGGCAACACCTCGGCGAAGGGCACCATGACCGACCCGGTGACGCGGGCTCCCATCGAACTCGTGTGGGTCAAGGGATCCGGTGGGGATCTCGGGACGCTGTCCGAGTCCGGCCTCGCGGCCCTGCGCCTGGATCGCCTGCGCGCGCTGACCGCTGTCTACCCCGGCGTCGAACGGGAGGACGAGATGGTCGCGGCGTTCGACTACTGCCAGCACGGCAAGGGCGGCGCCGCGCCGAGCATCGACACCGCGATGCACGGCCTCGTCGAGGCGCCACACGTCGACCACTTGCACCCCGACTCCGGCATCGCCCTGGCCACCGCTGCCGACGGCGAGGCGCTGACGAAGGAGTGCTTCGGCGAACGGGTCGTATGGGTGCCCTGGCGGCGGCCGGGGTTCCAGCTCGGCCTCGACATCGCGGCAATCGCGGCCGCCAACCCGCAGGCCGTCGGCTGCATACTCGGCGGCCACGGGATCACGGCCTGGGGCGCGACGAGCGAGGACTGTGAGGCGAACAGCCTGTGGATCATTCGCACCGCGGAGGCGTTCCTGGCCGAGCGGGGGGCGGCCGAGCCGCTCGGGCCCGTCGTGCCGGGATTTGAGGCGCTGGCGGCCGACGCGCGGCGGGAGCGGGCCGCGGCGCTGGCGCCGGTGATCCGCGGGCTGGCGTCGACCGACGCGCCGATGGTGGGGCACTTCACCGACTCGTACGCCGTCCTCGACTTCTGTGCCCGCGCCAAGTTGCAGCCGCTCGCCGCGCTGGGCACCTCGTGCCCGGACCACTTCCTGCGCACCAAGGTGCGCCCGATGGTGCTCGACCTGCCCGCGACGGCGCCATTGGACGATGCGATCGCCCGGCTGAAGGAGCTGCACGCGGCGTACCGCGCGGAGTACACCGACTACTACGCTCGTCACGCCACGCCGGAGTCGCCGGCGATGCGCGGCGCGGACCCGGCGATCGTGCTCGTCCCTGGGGTCGGCATGTTCTCGTTCGGGGCGAACGCCCAGACCGCCCGCGTCGCGGGCGAGTTCTACGTGAACGCCATCAACGTGATGCGCGGCGCCGAGGCCGTCTCGACGTACGAACCCATCGCGGAGAGCGAGAAGTTCCGGATCGAGTACTGGGCCTTGGAAGAGGCCAAGCTCGCGCGCCTGCCGCTGCCCAGGCCGCTGGCGACCCGGGTCGCCCTGATCACCGGTGCAGGCTCGGGGATCGGGCGTGCCATTGCCCACCGCCTCGCCGCCGAGGGCGCGTGCGTCGTCGTAGCCGACGTGGACGCGGCCGCTGCGCAGACCGTCGCCGACGAGATCACGGTGGTGGCCAAAGCACTGCGGCCGGACGACGTCGCCGTGGCCGTCGCGGCCGACGTCACCGACCCGGCGCAGGTCGCCGCCGCCTTCGCGGCCGCGTGCCTCGCCTTCGGCGGAGTCGACCTCGTCGTCAACAACGCCGGCCTGTCGATCAGCAAGCCCCTGCTGGAGACCACCGAGCGGGACTGGGACCTCCAGCATGACGTCATGGCGAAGGGCTCGTTCCTGGTCAGCCGGGAAGCCGCCCGAGTCATGACCCAGCAGGGTCTCGGCGGGGACATCGTGTACATCTCGAGCAAGAACGCCGTGTTCGCCGGGCCCAACAACGTCGCCTACGGCGCCGCGAAGGCCGACCAGGCGCACCAGGTCCGCCTGCTCGCCGCCGAACTGGGCCAGCACGGGATCCGCGTCAACGGGGTCAACCCGGACGGCGTCGTGCGCGGTTCGGGCATCTTCGCGAAGGGCTGGGGCGCACAGCGTGCCGCGGTATACGGCGTCCCGGAATCCGAGCTGGGCGCGTACTACGCGCAACGCACCCTGCTCAAGCGGGAGGTGCTGCCCGAGCATGTGGCGGCCGCTGTCTTCGCCCTCACCGGTGGCGACCTCACCCACACCACCGGTCTGCACGTCCCGGTGGACGCCGGTGTCGCCGCGGCGTTCCTGCGCTGAGTCGGCCGGTGACTTCCCTGGGTCACGTCACCGTCGCGGCAGTCGACCTCGGCGCCTCCAGCGGCCGGGTCACGCTGGTGAGGGTCGGCCGCGAAAGGCTCGACGTGGTGGAGGTGCACCGCTTCGCGAACGAGGCGGTGCAGCTGCCGTCCGGATTGCACTGGGACGCGCTCGGCCTCTTTCGCGAGATCCTGCACGGGCTGCGTGCCGCCCGGGGTGCGCTGGCGCCGGGCGAGCGGGTGGCGAGCATCGGGATCGATTCTTGGGCAGTGGATTACGGCCTGCTCGACGCGGGCGGCGCGTTGCTCGGTCAGGTCTTCTGCTACCGCGACAGCCGGGGCGCCCTGGGCGCCGAGGCGGTCCACGCCCGAATCGGACCGGACGAGCTCTTCGCCGCGAACGGACTGCAGTTCCTGCCGTTCACCACCGTCTACCAGCTCGCGACCGAGCCGGCGGCCAGGATGGCCGCGGCCGCGTCGGTCCTGCTGCTGCCCGACCTACTCGCGTACTGGCTGACGGGGCAGCAGCGGGCGGAGGTCACCAACGCCTCGACGACCGGCCTGCTCGACGTCCGGACCCGCCGCTGGCACGACGCACTCGCGGACGCGTGCGGGGTCCCGTCGACGCTGCTGCCGCCACTCGTCGAGCCTGGCGAGACGATCGGCACGCTGCTGCCGGCCGTCGCCGACGCGACCGGCCTCCCGGCGCAGACCCGTGTGCTCGCCGTAGGTTCGCACGACACGGCGTCCGCCGTCGCCGCCGTACCGGCCGAACGGCCGGACTTCGGCTACATCTCGTCTGGCACCTGGTCACTCGTCGGCCTCGAGCTCGGCAGTCCGGTCCTGATTCCGGACGCGCAGGCGGCGAACTTCACGAACGAGTCAGGCGTCGACGGGCGGATCCGATTCCTGCGCAACGTGATGGGACTGTGGCTGCTGAGCGAGTCGCTGCGCACCTGGGAGCGGGAAGGCACTCCGGAGGATCTGGAGCGCCTGCTGGCCGGTGCGGCCGAGGTGTCCCCCGGCGGACCCCTGATCGACCCCGACGACGCCCGCTTGCTGCCGCCGGGCGACATGCCGTCCCGGATCGAGATGCTCTGCCGCGAGGCCGGGCTGCCCTCGCCGACCGGGCGGGCCGAGCTCGCGAGGTGCGTCCTGGACAGCCTGGCGAGCTCCTACGCCCGCGCTGTGCGGGATGCGGAGCGATTGAGTGGCAGGGCCGTCGGCGTCGTCCACGTCGTCGGCGGAGGTTCCCGCAACGACCTCCTGTGCCGGCTCACGGCGACTGCGACCGGCCGGCCGGTGCTGGCCGGGCCGGTGGAGGCGACGACGCTGGGGAACGCTCTCGTGCAGGCGCGCGCGCTCGGCGCTCTCGACGGGGACCTCGAGCAGCTTCGGCACCTCGTCGCCCGCACGCATCGGATCGAGCGGTACGACCCCTGACCCACCCCTGACCCCGCCACGAAAGGTGGGGGTAAAGTGTGGCGGCGATCTTGCGGCGTGGGATCATAACCCCGCTGACCTGCACCGTTGCGGTGCGGGTGCGGCCGGTGGGAAAGCGGCAGGTCAGGCTGCTGGAACGCCGCCGCCGCGCCGAGGCCGCCCTGACCTCGGTGGTGGCGACCTCGTACCTGCTCGGGTCTCGACCCGGCGGATGGAGAAGCTGGTCGAGTCCCTTGGGATCACCCGGCTGTCGAAGTCGCAGGTCTCGCGGATGGTGGCCGACCTGGACGCGCAGGTCGAGGCGTTCCGCACCCGCCCGCTGGACGCCGGGCCGTACACGTTCGTCGCCGCGGATGCGCGGGTGTTGAAGGTCCGCGAGGGCGGGCGGTGAACGTGCACACCCTGGTCGCGACGGGGTGAACGCCGACGGGCACCGCGAGGTCCTCCTGCCCGCCCGAGATGTCGACGGGTCATGATTGCTTGGCACGATCTGAACAGGCTCACGGTCCGGTTCAGGCTGCCCGCGGACCCTTGCGAACGGAGACATGCGCGTGGAGGACGCCTTTGAGGGCGCGGCACGGCCGCCGCTGGTGCCGGATACTGCCGAGCGTGTCACCTGGCAGGACACGCCGGAGGCCGACGAGAACTACCGCGTCATCCGAACGCTGCTGGCGGCGGGGGTCGACCCAGCGCGAATCCAGATGTACGACGAGCCGGAGCGATGCGGCTCCTATTGGGCCGTGGACCTGGGCGAGGGGTGCACCGCTGTACTCACTGACGACACCGAGGAGCAGGTGGGCTGGTTGGAGGGGCCGTGGCCGTTCAAGGCTGTGTTCCTGCGCCCCGACGGCGTCCGGGAGGAGATCGACCTCGACCTCCAGGTGGTGCTGGCCCAGGTCGTGGTCTGGTACCGCGAGGCCGGAGCGCGGTGTTGACCCTATTCGTGGTCGCGGCGGGCTCGAGGATCTGATGTTCGATCAGATCGATCGATGGCAGGGCCACGGTTCGATCGGTCTGAACGGTCCTGGGTTTCCCGGAGTCGCGGAGTTGGCTGCGGCAACTGGGCGTCCGTCGGGGTTAAGGTCCTGTGCGCTGCGGGGGCGGCCCGTCCTGGTCGAGGGTGTCGGTGTTGCGTGGCAGGGCGAGGCCGCGGATGCGGACGCGTCGTGCTGCGTGGTTCACGCCGAGGGCGATCCGTGGGTCGGGTAGCTGGATCGGTGGGACGGGGTCAGGGGGCCACTCGTCGTCGTGGGGATGGCGGGTCTCGAGGTGTGCTGCCTCGATCGCGTCCCGCAGCGTGGTGAGGTCGAGCAGTTCCGGGCCGCCGAAGACTCCGTATCGCAGCGCCGTCACGAGCGCGCCGGTGAAGTCGTCCGACGGGGTCCGGAAGCTCGATTGACCGGCGGCGAGCAGCGGGACCCAGCCGTCGGCGAACGCGACAGGTGCCGCCGCTGCGTGGTCGCAGTCGAGGACCAGGACCGGTCGCGTCACCGCACTCGAGGTCAGGATCGCGGCGATCTCCGCAAGCGGGACGCCGCCGCCGGCCGTGCCGAGCATGAGCGCGTCGCCGTCCAGGTCGGCGTGCCCGGCGTAGTAGAAGAGCAGGACGTCGGACGCGGCATCGGCCGCCCGGCGGACGGCGTCCAGGACTTGCGCGGCGTCCTGGTCGTCGGCCAGGACGTCGTCGGCCAGGACGCTCAGGTGCCGCTCGAGGAACACCGGCACCTGGGCCGGGCCTTCGTGGAACGGTTGCGCGGTGAGGGCTTCGGCCAGCCGGCCGGCGGCATGTCCGGGGGTGCGGATGCCGTGGTGGGCCGGTACTTCCATCCGGGCGCCGACGAGGATGGCGTGGGACTGCTCCAAGTCGGGAAGCAGCGGGTTCCGGCCGGCGCCGGCCGGAAGGTCGTCGTCCATCCGGCCAGTGTGGCCACCCGCGGGCCGAAGAGGAACGACTCGCTGCCGCCGCTCTATCTCCGGTGAGGATGCCCGGCATCGAAGGGCTGTCCGGCCGTCGACGAGCGGGCACCCGCCCGGCAGGCCGGCCATGAGCGGGGTGCCGCCCGACCTGTCGCGACTGCCGGTTTCGCGCCTTTAGAGTGGTGCGGCGGGGCGAGGCCGACCGACGTCGTCCATCCAGATCGGCGGGAGGGGCGCGGTATGGGATCTGACGGCGGCGATGGCCGGCGGTACACCGGCGACGAGCGCCTCGCGGCTGCGGTGTTGAGCGGGTTGGTGTGGGGCGGGGTGACCGCGATTCCCCTGGTCATCGTGCTGACGGTTCTGGACGCCTCCGATCCGATGATCGTCGTGATCTGGGCGTTGCTGCCAGGGGTCGTCGGCTATGCCGCGCCAGGCCTGGTGGCCCCCTTGGTGCGGCGACGGATCCCGGACTTCGGCCGCACAGTCGCACCGCCCGAGGAGCCGTGGCAGTCCTGGGCGCCTCGGTCGTCCTCGGGCGAGTCGTCTCCGGATGAGTCATCTCTGGATGAGTCGTCCCCGGACGACAGGTCCGGCGGCGGTGACCGGGTGGCCGCCGACGCCGGGGCCGGAGAGTCGACCCCGAAGCGGCGGGCGGCGCAGCCGGCGTGGGCCGACGACCCTTTCATCCGCCTTGTCGAGCGATGGCCGGCGCCCGATCCGGGTGCTGCGGTCGCGCGCTGGGGTGAGACGTGCGGTGTGGGGGTCGCTCCGGACGGGTCGTGGTTCGCCGCGACCGGCAGCAAGCAAGGGGTGGTGCGCGTCTGGGACATCGCCACCGGTGCGCTGCGGACGACCCTGACGGGTCATGCGCGGCGCACATACGACGCGGTGATCTCGCCGGACGGTCGAACGATGGCCACCGGTTCTTACGACCAGACGGTGCGGATCTGGGACGTCGGGTCGTGGCGGACGCTCACGGTCCTGAGTGGGCCCACCCGGGAGAACGTGGCCTTCTGGTCGCTCGCCTTCGCCCCGGACGGCTCGTGGCTCGCCACCGCCGACACCAGCGGCGTCATCGGGGTTTGGGACACGGCGACGTGGGAGCTGCTGACCCTGCTGACGGGCCACTGCGACGGTGTGCTGCGGGTCGCCGTCGCCCCGGACGGCAGTTGGCTCGCGGCCGGGGACAACGCGGGCACGCTGTGGATCTGGGACACCGAGACCTGGCAGGTACGCACGTCGTGGCAGGCTCACCCGCGGTACTGCTGGGCCCTCGCCGTCGCGCCGGACGGGGCCTGGCTCGCCACCGGTGGTGGTGGTGGTGGTGGTGGTGGTGACCATTTGGTTCACCTTTGGGACGCGGTCGACTGGCGGCCGAGGGTCACGTTTCGCGGACACCGGGCCGGTGTCGACGCGATGGCGATCGCCACCGACGGGCGATGGCTGGCCAGCGGCGACGACGACGGCGTCCGGCTGTTGGACCCGCGGACCGGTCGGGAACTCGCCGCCGCGCAGACGCCCGGCCGGGTGCAGGGCCTGGCCGGCCTCCCGGACGGCTCCGGACTCGTCGTCGGCACGAACCGCGGCATCCAGGTGCTCGACCTGCGACCAGAAGCCGTCTAGCGATGCAGGCACCGACCACGCGCGGGCCACTCCCCGCGGATGACGGCGAGCGCCCGATCATGGGTGGATGGACCGCCAGGAAGCCTTGAGAACCTGGGACCCGCGACCGCAGCACGGCCACCGGCGCCATCCCGGCCGCCAGTGCCACCCGCCGTCGCGGCCGCGTGGGTCGCGCTGCGGGCACCGGTCGCGGCCGGGTCGGCCGGGAGCGCGGAGGTCCCGTGCCCTACGGGTACGGTGCCGGAGGGCGCTGTGATGCCGGCGACCGGCGACACCTGTGAGTGGGTGCTCGCGTCGGCCGGCGACAGGGCCGAGCGGGTGCTCGTCGGCGGTTTCCTGGTGCTGATCTGGGGTCCGGTCGGGCTCGTCCTGGGGTGGGCCGCGGACGTTCCGGACGCCTGGACCGACCTGCTGCTCCTGTCACTGCTCGGAGCGCTGCTCGCCGGCTGGGCGTACGTCGGCTTCCTCGGGCTGCGTACGGTGGTGACCGGCGACCGCGGGCAGGTCGTCACCGCCGACCGGCACGGGGTCCGCAGCGAACGCCTCACGCACCGCGGCCGCCGCCGGACGGCCGAGGTGAGCTGGGACGACATCCGCGACGTCCACGTCACCGCCGCGTACCTCGGCATCGACGGCGGCCGCGGACCGGTCACGCTGAACTTCGGCCCCCACGAGTCCACGCACCGCGCGATCGCCGACCACATCCACCAGCGCATCACACCGCCGCAGGGCCGACGGCGGTTGCCGATCATCGACGGCTGGACGGCCTGGCTGGACGACCGCGGCCCCACCCTGAGCACGCGCCGAGAGAACCGCCGCAGGGGCGCGCGATGGGCCGGCGGCATTGCCGGCGTCCTGTGGGTCGACACGGCTGCCGCGGCAACCGACTTCGACGGCCTGTGGGGCCTCGTCGCCGTCCAGGGCGCGGCGGCCACGGGCCTGACCGCGATGGCCATCCGATACGCCCGCACCACACCCCGCTGGACCGCGATGCCCGGCGCGGTCGTACGCCTCGACAACCCAGGCGGCAAGGTCACGTTCCGGGCCAGCGCTCTGGAGCTGGTCACCGTCGAGACCGAGGACGGTGGCCCCCCCGGCGTGGCGCTGCTGGCAGTCGACGGCGCGAAACGCGTCCACGTGGTGTACGCGGCGGTCAACCGGCTGGCCGAGATCGGTCACTGGCTCGCGGACGCGGCGGAGATCCCGTTCCGCGACCTGCGCACGAACCAAACGGGCAACCGCCGCGGCTGAGGCCGGCGGTGGATGCCTCGACCGAGATCGCTTGCACAGCGACAAGTGCGCGGATGCGACCCTCGCAGAGAGACTTCGTCGCCACCCGGGCAGCCGGACCGGGGGGCAACGCCGGACACCGGCACCGCGCCTGGCTGTGCGGCGGCGACGCTGTGGTGACGGCCCCACTTGGTGTCGGCTCAGCCTGGGCGGCGTCCCCGGCCGGCCGGGCGCGGCTCCGGGTCGAACGGCAGGCCGGTGCGCTCCTGGAGCTCCGTGCCGAGCCTGATCAGTTCGGGAAGGTCGCCGACCCAGAGGCCTCGTTCCCCTGTCTCGTCGGCGTGCTCGACGCCGAGTTCCCAGTACGGGCCGCTGTCGCCGTCCTCCGGACCGCGAAGGATCATGAAGGCGGAGACCGGTGCCTCGTACGTCGACCCGATCAGCCGCCGCCAGCGGTGACGTACCCTGCCGCCGTCGATCACGAGCGTGTGCTGGGTGAACAGGAGGTTCACTCCCACGAGGAAGAACCCACCGAAGGCGATCGCGAAGCCGAGGAAGCCGGCCGTCCAGAACCCGTCGTCCGGTGCGAAGCCGAGCGCTATGCCGCACAGCAGCACCGCGGCGCCCACGACAAGCACGTACATCGCGCCGTAGAAGAACGCCTGACGGGTGTGCACCACAGCGCCGCCGGCCTCGTCCGTCGTCCACTTCACCTTGTTGGGCAGCGGCGTCGTCGTCGACACCTGATCAGGATATGACGTTCCAACCGATCCGTGACGTGCGACCGGCGCACATTCAGGGCCATTGCGAAGTCGTAGATGAGGTGATCTGAGCTGCGGGATGTCGTGCGACATGCCGCGGAAGGCCCCGGCCCTCCCAGCTACGCCACCTGTCGTCACCCTCCGCGAGGACATCGTCCAACACCACCTTGAACCGCCCCGGGGGGGGAGCAGAACGCCGGTTCGCCGACCGGTGCTGTGGCGTGCCCTGCCACGAAGGAACTGTTCGGCGTTCTTCAGGTCCTCGGCGTCCAGGTCCACCACCGGTGAGGACGGCGCCGGCTGGCTCGCCTTCTTCCGCGATCTGACCGCCCGGGGTCTGAGCGGTGTCCGGCTGGTCACCTCCGACGAGCATGCCGGGCTGGTCGCGGCGATCGGCGCCTGCGTGCCCGGAGCCTCGTGGCAGCGGTGCCCACGCACTACGCCGCGAACCTCATGTCCGCGACCCCGAAGGCCAGTTGGGCGTGGGCGAAGACGCTGCTGCACTCGGTCCGCGACCAACCTGACGCAGAGGCGGTGCATGCCCGGTTCGATCGGCTCATCGTGAATCGGATCGAGACGAACGCCGATGAGCGAAGCGCAGCCATGGGGGCAGACCAGCCTCGCACCCAGCGATCCATCTCCGCGACGGACGACCGGATGTCTGCCGAGATCCAGTCGTGCCGAACGGAATCACCGCGCATCAATTCTCAGCAAATTCGGCGTCAGCCGGCCCGACAGCACCCATTGGTCGAGACTGTTTGACCCGTGATGATGGCCCCCATCGCCTACGAGACCGCCCACACAGCTACGCTGCCAACAGCCGCGTAACTCAACCCCGTGTCCACGTTCCGGGGTCAAGGCCCGGTGGACGGCGTAAGTCATGACCCGGCGCACCGACGTCGACCGGCCCGGATGCCTGGCATCGGAATCGGCTCCAAAGCCATGCATAAACCATGCGCGTGATCTTGCGGCGCCGGGTCGTAGCCCTGCTGACCTGCTTGTTTGTGGGCCTAATTAGTCACAATACGAACCGCTTCGTCGCCGTGGTGGGGCCCGTTGTTCCGGTACGACCGGTGGGAAAGCGGCAGGTCAGGGCCATATGATAGCAGCACGTGACGTGACGTGACGTGACGTGACGGGGTTCTTCGACGGCGGCATGTCGGATCGAACGCGAGAGCTGCCGGTGGGCACGCTGGCGTGGTGGCACGCGCAGCAGGGGACAGTCCGCCATTAGGTTGGAAAGCGCTCAGTGGCCGGGGGCGAGGCCGAACCGCCGACCTTCCGATTTCACTCGCGGCGCGGCTACGCGCTGAGCAGGTTGTTTATTCGGGCGAACAGTTGCGCGAATCGGTCGATGGTGTCGCTGTCCACCTCGTCGCGCAGCTTCGTGGCCGTGCGCAAGAGGTGGCTTGCCGGCTGGTAGTGGTCGAAGCGACCGCCGAGGAGTAACTCGGTCTGCTTGATGATGCGGCCACCGGTGAGCTTGTTCTGGGCGACGACGCCGACCTTGCTCTCCTTGAGCAGCTTCAGGTACCAGTCCTGGTCGAAGAGGTCCTCGATGTCAGCCTCCGGCGTGCCGGTGATGTCGGTCAGCGGGATCAGGTGGTCCTGGTCCAGCAGGCCGCGCCGGACCATGTTGGTGATCTTTTGGTTGCCGCCGGCGGCGGCATCCATGACGACTGCGATGTTCAGGTCGCTGGCGCCCAGCAGGGCGACGAAGGTTGGAATCTTGTCGAGGCCGCCGACAGGTGTGATGGTCCATCGGGGGTCTAGTGAGGTCTTGCCCTTCTCGCGGGCGAGGTCGCTCATGACGGTGAGGTAGGCGACGTCGGCCGGGCCCTCTACCGCGAGCTGGTCGGGGCCGACGATCAGTGCCTGGGACATGTCCACGCCGAGGGCGCCGAGCAGCGGGAAAACGGTTTCAGGTCGGGCGGCCCAGACGTCCTCGCTGACCGTGGTTCCCCGCTTCGGCAGGTCCTCGACCGTGCGGCAGCGCACAAGGTGCCGGGGCTGGATCATGAACAGTGAGTGGGTGGAGTAGATGACCTGGTGGTCGACGGCGAGCCGCTCGTCGATGTAGCGCAGTAGGTCGCCCTGGGCCTTGGCGTGCAGGTTCAGGCCTGGTTCGTCGAGCAGGATCACCCGGCGGTCCTCGTCGGCGTACTCGGAGAACGCTGCCAGGAACGAGAAGAACCAGATGAAGCCCTTGGACCGCTCGGACATGTTGAGCGTGACTCGGTGGGTCGCGTTGCGGACCCGGATCTGCAGCCATGGCTCCGGTTGCCCGGGGCGGCCGGACACCGGTCGCGATTCGATGTCGAGCTCGACGGACAGGCCGTCGTTCTGCGTCCAGTAGTCGAACAACTCGTCGGTGAGCTGGTTGGCCGCCGCCTCGAGTGACGCCTTACGCGCCTCGTAGTTGGCCTCGGCGAACTCCTGGCTGTCGACGCCGGCCAGTCGCAGCAGTGCCAGCGCGGTGCGCTCTCCTGGGTTGAGGTCGTTCTCGGCAGTCTTCTGCAGGCGCTCGATCGAGACGCTGCCCGGCAGGACGCTGTACTCATCGAAGTACTGAATCTTGGGGAGCCGCTGGGCTAGGACCCGCCTGGCCTCAGTCTCCAGATCGCGTTCGTCAAGGCCTGCTGCCAGGTCCGCCGCTGCCGTCGGCGGTTCGTCATCGCCCCGCAGCGCGTCGATCGTCGCGGCAACCGTCTCCTTGGCGTACTTGCTCCGGTCGAGCCCGGCCTGCTCGACCAGGTGCTCGATCGCCTTCGCCTCGCTGATGATCGGCGTGCTCCAGAAGGTGGTCGGGCTGTTGTACCGACGGCTGACCTCCACGCTGGGGGTGATCACCGAGTCTGGGCCGAACATGGCCTCGACGGCGGCGATGTCGTCGGCCTCGAGCGCGAACGTCAGTTCGATGGGCCTGGTCTCGCTGATCTGCGCCTTCTCCCGGTTGTAGCTACTGCGGGGGTAGTCGCGCAACGGCTCGAAGGTCGTCGGGTGGCCACTGGCGAGAGGGTTGAAGCGGTGGATGGCTTCCAGGACGGCGGTCTTGCCGGCCTCGTTCTTGCCCACGAGGGCCGTGAGGCAGTCATCGACGGCGAAGTCGCCGGAATCGGTGACGCTCTTGTACTTCCTGATCTGCGCCTTGGTGACGCGCATCTGATCTCGCTCCTCGTTGGTGGCCCCTCGGGCCTGGCATGTCCTGTTGCTGACGGATGCGTCGCGACGAAGCGCTACGGGGCCTGCCGCCCGGCCGCCTGTGGGGGCGGACCAGGTTCGCGCGCCGCCGGCGCCAACGCCTGAGCGGGCATGGTGGGCCACTCCCCGACGGTGGCCCATCACCCTGCCTCCGAACAACATCCGCACTGTAGTAGAAAATTTTCTATTTAGCACCAAGTTCTTTCCAGGCGCTGGTGATGACTCGTCTCGTGCCCTACGGTTCTGGCATGCACGTGCTGCCTGCCAGGGTTCCCGAGGGGGAATTTCCGCGGGCCGAGGTCGTGCCCGTGCGGTTGGCTCGCAAGGTTGGTCCACTGTTCGGTGTGCGGTGGGAGCACGAGCCGTTCGGGCGGACCTGGGTCTGTGACTTCGGGGCGCTCACCTTGACCGAGGTGGCCCGTGGAGCGCCGATGCCGTCCAAGGACGAGCAGATCGAGCTTGACAGTGAGCCCGACGCCTCGGCCCGGGCTTGGCGGTCTGCCGGACGCGCGGTCTGGACGTCGAGCCGCGGATCTGGCCCGCCGATGCTGGCGAACGCAACGTTGAACAGGTTCGGGCCGGACACCAAGGCTGCCGCCGTCCTGACCGCGGCCAACCGGTTGCTCGTTGACGCGACCGAGTCCGTGAGTCAGGTTTGTGCCCACCTCGCGCGGCACGAGACCCCCAGGTCCGTGGCACTGGCGACTTGGGCGGGCCTCACCTTGGAGGTGTTCCGCGCTCAGCCGGCGCTCGTCGTCGCTGCGATCCAGGCGCGTTCGGTTCAGCGGTCCCTAACCAGCCACTGGGGTTCTCAGGTGGCGCTGGGTGGTCTGGATGCCGGCTTCGCTCGATGCGAAGTCGGCGCTCGTGGCGTTGAACCAGCCATCGATTCCTGGCACCCCGTGCGGTTCGCGCTGATCGAGGACACTCTGGACGTTCTTCTAGGAGCGGAAGCTGCAGGTTCTCGCCCGGTCGGTGTCGATCGCCGGGACGACATTGCGGCAGCCTGGTGTCGA
The DNA here is from genome assembly GCF_977945845.1 of Frankia sp. CcMO1. NCBI lineage: Bacteria > Bacillati > Actinomycetota > Actinomycetes > Frankiales > Frankiaceae > Frankia > Frankia sp. CcMO1. The sequence goes on along the minus strand of NZ_CDWTMG010000001.1, from coordinate 70,623 downwards.
CGGTTGCTTCAGATGGGCCGCCCTGGATCGGGGCTCGTGTGGCTGTCCGAGCAGGACGGGCACCGTGTGGCTCACAGCTACCAGCGCGTCGGGGCCATGGTCGCGCCGTTCGTGGTGGAAGCGCTGGGCGCGGAGGCGAGCGGAGAGGCCGGCGCGATGCTTCCGGCGTGGCCGACCAAGACCGAACTGGATGCGTTGTCGACCTCGACTGTTCGGGCGCACGCGGTAGCGGCGCATGTGGTGACGAGCTACTTGCGGTACAGCGATCGAGCGGTGCACGAGGCGCCTGGTCCGCGAGACCGCAGCCGCGGTTACCTGGACGAAGCCGCAGAAGCCACGGTGGGGCGGCTGGGTCTGGCCGATCCGGCCGCGTTGCTGCTTGCCGGCTACCAGGAGTACCTGCAGGTGCTTGATCTGCTCCGGTACCCGCCCATGGATCTGTCAGATCTTCGTGACCGTCTCCGGACCCTGGTTGCCGGGCAACGTCGTACGGCGGCGGCGCTCGCGGACGGGTTGATCGATCCGGGCGCCGCGAGCTACCTGCTGGAGATCGGAAACGTCGCCATCGGACAGGGGCGAGAGCACTTCCCCGGCGAACCGGAGTGGGACCGTGCGCTCGCCCGAGCTTGGCGAGAAGCGTTGACCGCGCGCGGTCTGGAGCCCGAGCCTTCCGAGCGCCTCGAAGCATTGAACGACTCCCAGGTCTTCCATCTCGCGTATTACGCGGAGTATCTGGCGACCCGAGGAAGCACTGCCGATCTGCGTCGCGCCCTGAAGGTGCTCGGCACGGTGGCAGAGGTGCGAGATCGTGTTGCGCAACGCGAGCCCGCAGGTCTTCGGGCGAAGCACGCGGCCGGAAGGGACGCGCATCTCATGGCGGCGAAGGTTGCAGCGCAACTCGCCCGTCACCTTCCTGAACGAGAGCAAGCATCGCGCGCCTCGGCCTGGGCCGAGGCGGTCGCGCATGCGGGCCGGGCGCTGGACAATCCCTCGCTCGAGGAGTTGTACGCGGGCAACTGGGACGATCACATTGCTGCGGTGGCTTTGGAGCGTCTCGAGCCGGCGCTCCAGCACCTCTCAGATTCGGGGGCGCGGGCGGTGTCCGCAACGGGCCAGGAACGGGCTCGTCAGCTGGTCGAGGCAGTGCTCAACCGATCGGCGCGTCGTCCGCGGAAAGCGGATGAACGCGAGCGCGTTGCGCAGCTCCGCGCACTTCTCGATCGCTTAAATACCACCCCAGAAGCGGAGTCGCCTTGCTGAATCGGTTCATGCGCGCGGTCCGCGGCTGATCGCACAATCAACGCCCTGCCGGTCTCCGCGAAAGGCCGGCCGGACGTCACGCTCGCCTCCCGGCGGGCTTCCCGCGTCGTGTCAGGTTGAAAGTACGGGGTCGATGAACGACGAACTGACGTCTGCTGTGCTCGCCCGCGCCTCCGCGGACGACGCACTTCCCGAACCAGCGAAGTATCTGATCCTCGCAGCACTCGAAGGCGAGGACGAACTCACACAGGTGCTCGACGGCGGCCATCAGCCGGTCGTCGCCGGAGAGACTCTCCCCTCCCCGACACCGGCCCGCGTCTTCCTCTCCGAGGTCCAGGTCCGTGGCGTGCGCGGCATCAACGCCGCGCAGACCCTCACGTTCATACCGGCGCCCGGCCTGGTGGTCATCGCCGGTCGCAACGGGTCGGGGAAGTCGAGCTTTGCCGAAGGTCTGGAACTTGCTCTCACCGGGCGTAGCTATCGTTCGGGTTCGCGGAGCAGTCGTCTCCAGGTTCAATGGCAGAACGTCTCGGCGAGACGCACGTCGGTGCGCGTTCGGCTCGCGGAAGAAGGTTGCGGGACAACGGAAGTCGAGAGCACGTGGGCTGCCGGCAGCAGGATCGAGGAGGGCGGGATAAGCGTAACCCGGCCCGGGCAGGACCGGCAGCCGGGACTCGAGTCGCTTGGCTGGGCCGAGTCACTGACCAGGTTCCGGCCGTTCCTCGCCTACGAGGAGCTCGAAGCTCAACTGGTCGAGGGAATCCGGCTCCATGAAGCTCTGCACGCGATCCTCGGTCTGCAGCGGCTCGACGACGCACGAACTTCACTGCAGGGGCGCTTGCGGGAGAAGGCCGCGGGCAAGGAGCGTGCCGACGAGACACGCAGGGCGCTGAAGCCTCGACTGGAGCAGTGCGACGACCCGCGGGCCGCTATCGCAAGGGACGCCATGTATCGCCGGCCGGCGGACGTCGACGCGGTCGAAGTCGTGGCTGCCGGCGGCGAGCCGGAAGACTCCGCCGTTGCCCACCTTCGGCGGGTGGCCGATCTACCGGAGCTCGAGGTCGCCGAGTTCGCGGCCCGGCTCGACACTCTGCACCGCAGCCGCGCGGAGGCCGAGCGTCATGAGCAGTCCGTGAATACCGCCGCGGCAGGCAGGCTGCAGTTGCTCCAGTCCGCGCTGGACCTGCACAGCCAGCACGGAGACGGCTCGTGCCCAGTCTGCGATGCCGGCAAGCTCGATGCCGCATGGGCCACGCGTGCCCGGGCTGAGATCGCGGCGGACACGGAGGCGGCCGCGAAGGCCAAGATGGTCCGTGACCAGCTTGCGTCCGCTCGCCGGGCCGTGGACGAGTTCCGGCCGGCTCCGCCTGCCGTCCTCCTGGAGGTCGTGGCCGAACTGCCCGGCGTTGCCGAGGTCCAGCGGACCTGGTCGTCCTGGCGCGCGATGGACGAGGAGGATCTCCTGCGCGATGGCGCGGCCACCTTCGAGCAGCTCGCCGCCGACCTCCAGCGGCTCAGGACCGAGGCGCGACGCCTGGTAGAGGAACGACAGAGCGCCTGGCGTCCGCTGGCGACAGCGCTGGGTGAGTGGGTGACTCTCGCCCGGCGAGCCGCGGGCGATGACGAGGCGCGGAGGGATTTGGCGGCAGCGGTCGAATGGATCACAGCGCACGCCGAACAGCTGCGCAACGATCGACTGCGGCCGTTGGCCGACCATGCGCGGGACATCTGGTCGCTCCTGCGTCAGGAGAGCAATGTCGACCTGGGTGAAATCACATTGCTGGGACAGGGAAACCGTCGCACCGTGAAGATCGACGGAGAGATCGATGGTCGAAGGGTCGGTGCACTCGAGGTGATGAGCCAAGGGGAGCTCAACGCCCTGGCTCTCGCCGTCTTCATCCCTAAGGCCGCAATGGCTAACAGCCCATTCGGATTCATGGTGATCGACGACCCGGTTCAGGCCATGGATCCGGCCAAGGTCGATGGCTTCGCGCACGTCCTCAAGCGTGTCTCCCAGGATCAACAGGTCATCGTCTTCACCCACGACGACCGTCTTCCCGAAGCCGTGCGACGACTGCGGATCCCTGCCTCAATCATCGAGATCACGCGGGACGCGAAGTCGGACATCACGATCAGAGAAGCGCTCGACCCCGCGCGGCGATTCCTCGACGACGCGCGCGCGGCAGTCGCAACTCCGGAGATGCACGAGAAGCTGCGCGCCCGCGCCGTCGCCGCGATGTCACGGTTCGCACTCGAAGCATGCTGCCGGAACGTCTTCTTCGCCGCGCGGCTGGGCACCGGCTCTCCTCGCCACGAGGTGGAGCAGCTGTGGCGCAATGCCCACGGGACGCGGAAGAAAGTCGCGCTCGCCGTGAGCGGCGGAGACGATCGGGCGCTCCAGACATGGCTCGAGCAAGGAAGGCAACGGCGCCGACCAGCGGCGATGGGCGTCTGCAGCGCGGGGCCGCACGACGGGGTTCGGATGAATCCAGGGCAGGCGATCGAGGCCGTCACCAGACTCCTGGACGACATCGAGGCCAGGGCGCAGCGCGCGGTGGCTTCGTGAGTATCGCGCTGCCGGCCGTCACGAGCCCCGCAACCATCGCGGAACTCATCGGAGGAGCCCGTGACATGCTTGCCGGCGCGACAGGCCTCCCCGCCGATCGTGCCATCCGCTCGGCGGCTCTCTTCGCCCGCTGCGCCGTGGAAACCTTCGTCGACGAAGAGCTGGATCGCCGCTTGGCGCCTCTGGGGCTTACTCACCTCGACGCGGGCAAATCGTCCCGCGGCAAGCTCATTTGCGTCCTCGCCGAGAGCGGCGACGACCACGACCCCCGCATCGAGTGGCTGTGGGACGTCCTGTCCACCGCGTGTCACTATCACGCCTACGACCTGACCCCGACGCACGCCGAGATCACACACCTCGTCCATCAAGTCGCGGAACTGGTACTCCCCTTGAACGCAACGGGTGGGTGATACATACCTGGTGTGGGCAAGCTTCCCGTGGATATGTTGCGCTTCGCCGTCGGCGAGCACGCTGAGCTGTACACCGCGGTGCCGAACGTGTTCGGCGAGGAGAACAACCGGCTGGAGCCGTCGCTGGACCTCGACGCGGTCACCAATAGCTTACGCGCGAGAGGCCTTGGCAGCGTCCTGCCGCCGGACCTGGCGTAGGCGGCAGCTGCGGGACTGGCGCCTGCTGGACATCACGCATAACCACGCCGGCAACTACAGCACGGCGGAAGAGTACGAGCGGCGCTACCTGCAGTACTCAGTGGCCGTCAGTGTGGCGCCGTAGCGTGGCCGTCGAGGCAGTGCCACGACGAAGGCGGGAGCTCTTCTGTGAGCGTGAGCCAGTACCGCGGGCAGCTCGCCCGCAAACGTAAGCAACGGGTCGATGCGGAGAAGAAGGTCGGCGAGTACCGGACCAAGGAGTCGAAGAAGCGTGCGGAGGCAGCCACGGCACGCCAGGCCGCATCGGGCGCGAGGACCGTCACGACTCAGAAGAGCAAGCTGCGGGAGGCCGAGCGTCATGAGAAGGCGGCGGAGACCGCGGGCAAGGACGCGGCTGTCGACGACGGCTAAAAACTGAGCAGTCGGCGACGGGTGAAAACTGAGCACCCCGAGTACGCCTTGGGGTGTGATCACGTTGGAGGACTGGGCCGAGATCCGGCGGTTGCATCGCTCGGAGAAGGTCTCGCAGGCCGGTATCGCCCGGCGGTTGGGGATCTCGCGGAACACGGTCGCGAAGGCGTTGGCGTCGGACCATCCGCCGAAGTACGAGCGGGCCCCGAAGGGCTCGGCGGTCGATGCGGTCGAGCCCCGGATTCGGGCGTTGCTGGCTGAGACCCCGACGATGCCGGCCACCGTGATCGCGGAGCGGATCGGGTGGACGCGGTCGTTGACGGTGTTGAAGGACCGGGTCCGCCAGCTGCGGCCGTTGTATCTGCCGCAGGACCCCTCCGACCGGCTCGAGCACCCGCCCGGGCAGGTCGTGCAGTGCGACCTGTGGTTCCCCCCGACACCGGTGCCGGTGGCCGCCGACGCCGTCCGGGTGCTGCCGGTGCTGGCGATGACCAGCGGCCATTCCCGGGTCACGGACGCGGTGATGCTCCCGTCCCGGCTCGGTGGGGACATCCTGTCGGGGATGTGGCAGGTCCTGGCCGGGTGGGGCCGCTGCCCGCGGACGCTGCTGTGGGACCGCGAAGCCGCGATCGGCGGGTCCGGCAAGCCCACCGTCGAGGCAGCCGGGTTCGCCGGGACCCTCGGGGTGCGGCTGCGGCTGGCCCCGCCGCGGGATCCGGAGACCAAAGGGCTGGTCGAACGCCGCAACGGCTACTTCGAGACCTCGTTCCTGCCCGGGCGCACCTTCACCGGCCCGGATGACTTCACCGACCAGCTGCGGACCTGGCTGGCCGAGCGGGCCAACACCCGCTGGCTGCGCCCGATCGGAGCCAGCCCGATCCAACGGTGGGATGCCGACCGGGCCGCGATGATCGATCTGCCGCCGGTGGCCCCGGTGGTCGGTCTGCGTGGGCGGATCCGCCTGTCACGGGACTACTACGTGCGGGTGGCCGGCAACGACTACTCCGTCGACCCGCGCGCGATCGGCCGGTTCGTGGACTGGCACGCCACCCTCACCAGGGTCACCGCGACCTGCGCCGGGCAGACCGTGGCCCACCACGAGCGGTCGTGGTCGACCGCGCAGACCATCACCGACCCCGCCCACCGCGCGATGGCCGCGGTGCTGCGCCAAGAGCACTCCGAGGCCAAACAGCAAGCAGCGCAACGTGCCGCGGCCGCACGCAGGATCCGTCGCCACCCCGACGGACACGTGGTCGCGCTGCGTGCCCTGCCGGACTACGACGCCCTCTTCGGCGTCGACTTCGACCCCCGCCCAAGCGTCGGGCGGACAACTCGAGAGACGAACGGAACGGAAGGAACCCGATGACCACCACCGCAACGGCGCATCCACCTCGCTCAGAGGGCTTGACCTCACGTCTGGCCTACCTGACCCGAGTGTTGAAGACCCCGACCATCGGCCGAGTCTGGGAAGACCTGGCCGAGACCGCGCGGGACGCGAACTGGTCCCACGAAGAGTTCCTCGCCGCGGTCCTGGAACGCCAGGTCGCCGACCGGGAATCCGCCGGGACCACGATGCGCATCCGCACCGCCCACTTCCCGGCCGTCAAGACGTTGGAAGACTTCAACCTCGACCACCTACCCAGCCTGCGCCGGGACCTGCTGGCCCACCTCGCCACAGCCACCTTCGTGGCCAAGGCCGAGAACGTCGTCCTGCTCGGCCCGCCCGGGATCGGCAAGACCCACCTGGCCATCGGGCTGGGCGTCAAGGCCGCCCAAGCCGGGCACTCGGTCCTGTTCGACACCGCGACGAACTGGATCGCCCGCCTGGCCAAGGCCCACCACGCCGGCCAGCTCGAGACCGAGCTCAAGAAGATCCGCCGCTACCGGCTCATCGTGGTCGATGAAGTCGGCTACATCCCGTTCGACACCGACGCCGCGAACCTGTTCTTCCAGCTGGTCGCCTCACGCTACGAACAGGCCTCGGTCATGGTCACCTCGAACCTGCCCTTCGGCCGTTGGGGAGAAGTCTTCGGCGACGAAGTCGTCGCCGCCGCCATGATCGACCGGCTCGTCCACCACGCCGAAGTCCTCACCCTCGCCGGCGAGTCCTACCGCACCCGCGCCCGCCGCGAACTCCTCGCCAAGGACCGCGACAAGTAACCACCAGCAGCCGACAGGTGCTCAGTTTTCACCCGCCGCCAGCTGCTCAGTTTTCAGCCGCCGTTGACAGCGGCCCGCTGGCAGACCAAGGCGTCGGGGTACGCGAAGGAAGAATCTGCGCTGCAGACGAAGCTGGTGCGCGCCGAGCAGTTCGAAGCAGATGCTGCGGAGCGTCGGCGCGCGCGGGACCAGCAACTGACCGATCGTCGAAGCGCCATCCAGAGGGCCTCACTGGAGGCCAGGGTGGCCAGCGCTGAGCTCGCTGTGGACGAGGTGCGGCGCCGGCTACGCTCGCCCAAGCCGGAGAGATTGCGGGTCCTGATGCTTGGGGCCTCCTCAGAGGGGGACCTTCGCGTCGGGCGGGAACAGAAGCGCATCCGCGCCGCGGTGGAATCGGCACTGCACCGCGACCAGATCGAGCTCGATGTCCGTCCGGCGGCCACAGCCGCTGACCTGCTCGATGGGATCACGAAGTTCCGCCCGCACGTGGTGCACTTCTCAGGCCACAGCAGCGACGACCTCATCGTTTTGGAGGACGAGCAAGACGCCCCTCACCAGGGCGTCATCGTCACCGCTAGCGCGTTCGCCCGAGCCATCGCAGCCACTGACGACCCGCCGCTGTTGGTCCTGCTGAACTCGTGCAAGTCCGCCTCCCAGATTGAAGACCTGGTAGCGCAAGTCGTGCCCTTCGCGATCGAAATGGCCGACAGCATCGATGACGGTGACGCCATCAACTACGCCGCCCAGTTCTATGCCGCCGTCGCCAACGGCCAATCAATCCGGTCCTCTCACCTGTCCGGCCAGGCGGCCCTCGAGCTGGCCGGACTGGCTGGGGCGGAGCTGCCTACGCTGGCATGGGCAGCCGACGTCGACCCGGGCCTGACCGTTCTGGTCCTTCCCGCCGACTCCGAGTACGCCTGAGGCACCCTCGAAGCGGGCCATCGGACACTTCATCACCTGCGCGTAACACGCGATTTCAGAAGCGCGGATGCGGCATGGTCGAGCGGTAGTCGTTCTTGCTCGATGCGAAGGTACTTCCGCCCGTCGATGTAAAGGGAGGCCAGTGCGGCAGCTTCATCGTCCGTCAATGTCCCCTCAGGAGGGTCGAGCCGGTCAAGGCTCTCTCCGACGTCGAGTGATCGGTAGGACTCGACGTGCTCGGGAGACATCAGCAGCGATGCCAGTCTCGGCAGGATCTTGCGGGCCCGTGAGAGCAGGGTGAACCCGTGCCGGTCGAGGTCGCCCCAGTACCAGCAGCGGTCTGACGGCAACCACGGCAGCTCTTCGAGGACGTTGAGGTGGTTGCCGAGGGAGTGGATGATCAGCAGACCTGCCGTGTCCATCCAGGCGAGGGCTGGCTCCTTGTTCTCGATGATGAGGACGGCGTCGGGCTGGATAGCCAGCCGGCCGAGTTCATCGATCGGAGCGCTGACCTGTCGGAGGCCGCCGACGCTCGTCCGCATGGAAGGGTCCGCGAGGACGATGGCGATCGGGCGTGGCAGTGGTCGCAGCCCGAGGACGTCGAGGTCTTGCGCGGGGATGTCGACGGGATCGGTCGCTTTGTTGGATTGCATCGATCGGTCGGGGCTGATCGACGAGTGGTAGTTCAGGCAGGCGATCAGCATTCCTCGGTGGCGTGCGAGCCACTTGGTGTGCATGCCGGGGACGGGTGCGCTGCGCGCCGTCAGACCGGATCTCGGGTTGGCACGGAACCATGCAATCGCTGCCAGAAGGGTGGAGAAGTCGTGATCGTCGAGGTCGACGATCCGTGAAATCCACGGGCGCAATGACGCCTCGTCCGTGCCGCGTCGCAGGTCGCTCCATCGGGTGCGGGCGCGTCTCCAGTGCTCGTGGGTGTTCGGGCTGAGCGCGGCCAAGGCGTCGACGTCGGGGATGTCCAGGTGGGTCAGGATGAGTTGCTCGCCGAACGGCGTGCGCACGCGACGGGTCCGCAGCTCGACGCCCGTGTGCTGCGGCGCCCACCGGCGCCATGCCAGCAGCCAGGCTGAGACGACGTTGGACTGCGACGCGATCACGGTTACCGATGGTGGCTGCAGCGCAATGGCGAAGGGCTCCCGCCTGTCACCGAGCAGCGCGTCGCGCCAAACGCCCCGGTAGCGGGTGCCGGCCTGCTCGACGACGTCTTCAGGGTGACGCATCAGGCTGCACCCTCGTCATCCAGCTGCAGCGCTTCCTTGATGGTCAGGGAATAGATGCGAACACCGCGTGGGTCGTCGGGATCGGTGCTGATGTACGCCACGAGGTCGACGAAGTCCTCGAACGCCGTGGCTTTCTCCCGAGGGGCACCGACGATCAGCTGGAACCCGAGTTCCCGCAGGGCGCGCAGTGCGCGTCCCGTGTAGTCGCTGTCGGCCTTGACGAACCCTTCGTCGAGCACGATGGACCCGTACAGCGGCAGCTCCGAGCCGCCTTCGCCAAGGCGGTAGCGCAGCGCGGCGCCTAGGATGAACGCGATGAGCTCCTGGCCCTCTCCGCCGCTCATGCCGGAGACACCCTCGTGCACGATTGCTCTGCCCGTCTCGGGAGTCTCGATGGCGCGAAAGGTGACGTGCTCGCGGGCATCGAAGACGCTGCGCCGCCAGGACTCCCCAGCTTTCGATGGATCAGTGAGGCGCTCGAGGCTCCGGCGTAACCGCTTGAAGGAGGCTTCGATCCGTGTCTCGTCGTTGAAGAGATCTTCTCCGAGGGGGTTGTCCCGGGTGAATTCGAGGACCACCCTGCGGAACTCGACCGAGTTACTGTTGGGGCGGTCGACCGGCTCGATCGCGAGGTGGGACCCTGCTCGGAACGGAACGCCGGACAGCACGGCGTTGATCGGATCCAGACCGCGTGCGATGTCTTTTCGGTCGACGTCGATCTGCTGGAGCAAGGTGCGAAGCCCCTGGTTGAGTTCGGCGTCGACTTTTCTCAGCCATGCATCGCGGGCACGGGGTAGGTCGTCGGTGACGAGCTGTTGTTGGATCTGCTCCAGCGTAGGCAGGGAGTCGATGGTGTCGTCCAGTTCTCGCTGGGTGCGGTCATTGATGAAGCGGTAGGCGCGGATGATCGAGAGCAGATTTCGCTCATGGTTGCCGCGCGCTTCGTCGTGGGCGGTGATCTGCGATCTCATCTGGTCGAGGGCATCACGGTAGCTGCGGCGTACCTCTGCATCGGTTCTCGCGTCGACGTCGCGTCCCTTCGGGTCGATCGTGTCGAGACCCGGTTCCTTGAACGGCAGATGTGCGGCCGCAGCGAGTTCCTCCTGGCTGAGCGGCTGGTTGCATGTCACCACGTCGCCGGCGCTGTCCTGGACCCGTAGGACCATCGCCCACTGCGCCTCGAGCCGATCGAGCCGGTTCTCGTGGGTCGTTGTCTCGGCCTTTAGTTCGTCGGCCCGCTGCTTCGCCTCGCGGTGCGCCGAGCGGAGGGAGTGCTGCTCGGGGGTGTCGACCTCCTTGAGCTCACGTTCGAGCTCCTCCAGGCGACGGGTCACGGGTGCGAGATCCATGGCCGACCATGAGAGGTCCTTCTCCAAGCGACCGAGTTCCCCGATGGTGTCCTGCTCCGCCGCGACGGCGCGACGAGCGTCCTCGACCCTTCGCACCACGGTGGTGAGCTGTCGTTCGAGCCCTTCGAGCTCCTCCTTCAGCTCTTCTCGCAGAGCACTGTTGTCGCGACCAACCCATCGGTACCTGAGGGGCGCGTCTGCCTTGATTACCCGCCCATTGGGGGCTGTGCGCATCCCCGCCCGCGTCACGCGGCCCACCACGCCGCTCTCACGACGGCCGTCGAGCTCCGTGTCCCGCTCGACGCACCGGTAGGTGAAGCGCGCCAGTTCGCCACTCACCCACCCCTGATACGGGCCGGCCGCGACGTCCAGCATCGAGGCGACCGTTCCGACGGGGTAGGTGCGAACGGCTTGGTCCGCAGCGCCCGCGACCAGTGTCAGATCGCCGCGTACGTCATGATTGTTTACCCAGGCCCTGACCAGCTCGAAGTCCTCCGCAGCTACCAGCAGGTCGCTGGCGAGGGGGCGGACAATGGTCAGGATGGCGCGTTCCCAGCCGCGGTGCTCGGGTGGGATGTCGAGCAGCTCGCCGACGTACTGCAAGCGGCGCACGGGCACCCCGGTGCCCTGCGCGATGAGTTGGCGTCGTCGATCGGCGTCTTGCGGAATGTTGCCTACCTGTTGCTGTACACGTTTGAGCTCCGCCTTCAGGTCCTTGACGGCTTCCCAGAGACGTCCCTTTTCGGCCGCCTGCCCTTCGTGGTCCTGCGCCAGCTGGCCGTAGCTCTCCGCCAGGTCTGCCGCCTTGTCCATGAGCGTCGCTCTGAGCAATTCCAGGTCGCCGCTCGAGGTGGGCAGCACCTGGCCGAAGGCACCCAGCCGGGCGGTCATTGCACTCCGGTGAGCAATGGTCGCGGCCCGCTCTTTTTGGGCCTGGCCGATCCGTTCGTTGACCAGTGTGGTCTGGTCCGCACCGGTTGAGGCGTACGCCTGGAGCGCCCGCTCCTCCGCTTCCTCCGCCTCACGCATCCGGGTCTTGACCTTCTGCAGGTCTTCCTGCGCCTGCGCCAGCTCGAGACGCACGTCCTGCTCGCGGTTACGTGCCCAGTCGAGGACCTTGCTGGCGTGCCAGACGTTCAGCCGCGCGAAATCATCGGCCGTGGGTTGGATCAACGCCCGCTTGTCGATGGCATCTCGCGCGGCGGCGCGGTACTTCTCAGCCACAGCGGGCACGTCTTTCAGTGTCTCGGCCTTCGTCTTCGCGAGCTCGAACTCGTCGTAGAGGCGTGACGCCTCCCGGTAGTGTTCAAGCGTCACGTTCCACCGCGCGAGGGCTCGTGGTTCGGTGAGGACAAATTCAGTGAAGAGGTCGTTGATGGAGAAGATCCCCTTGGACGCCTGCGCCCTGCGCAGCAGGTGCATGGCGAGGCGCTGCGACTCCTCCGTGCGGCCCATCTGCAGCACACGTCTCATGGCGGCGTGCATCCGGGCCTGACGCTGGTCGAGCACGTCCCCGCGATCAAGGTCGACCAGATGGCGCATCGACGCTGGTGACAGCGGGGCAGCGCCGGCACGGGCCGGCTTGAGCCCGTCGAGGCGGGCCAGGTCGAAGGCACCGTGGACGAACCCGTACACGGTTGTGCCGCCGAGGGTGGCGTTGTCGGTCGTTTCCGTCGCTACCCAGAGCAGGCGGAAGGCGGTGACCTGCCGGCCGGTGCCGGTCGACCAGGTGATTGCCGCGCCGCTGAGGAAACCCGCCTCGCCGGGGGGACGCAGGTAGGAGGGTGTGGCGGCCCGGCTGTTGTCGTCCTGGTGGCTGACCGTGAGACCGCGGGCATACGTGTAGACGGTGCGCTCCCGCCTGAGGCCCTTGTCATCACGCGCGGCCTGGTTGAACTCCTGAGGGTTCGGCATGACGACGAAGGCCATGGCGTCTAGCAGCGTGGACTTCCCGCGGCCAGACGGCCCGAGGATGGCGGTCCCCCCTCGACCCACCGGCATGACCTGGAGATCGGAGTACCCGCCCCAGTTCAAGATCTGCACCTGCGAGATGCGGTACTGCTCAGGCGGGGCCGTGGTCACGGTCCGGTCTCCTCGTGCTGCTCTTGCTCCGGGTCCTCGTGATCTACGACCTGATGTAACACGGTGGTGCCGGCCGCTTCGACCTGCTCTAGCAACGGGGAGCACGCCGCTCCCGCAGCTCCTCGGAACGCCTTTTCGAGGCGACGCATCTCATCGACACCCACCAGCGGGACGATGACCGGCGAGACGGTGAACAGGTAGTCCACCTCCGGATCGGGTTCGAGGATCTGCCACGGCTTGACCAGTGCGTTCACCGCGGTGTCGACGCGACGGGCGAACTTGGCGTCGTCGCCGTCCTCGACCTCGCGATACGCGCGGAGGAACTCGGCGATCTGATCACGGGTGACGAGGGCGGGCCCGTCGTCAGGATCGGCGAACGCGTACTCCCGCCTCAGGAAGATCAGGACGAAGGATGCGTCTCTCGACAGCGCCTTATCGCGACGGAGCACACGCGGTACGTCGTCGCCCTCCTGCTGACGCTTGAAGGCCACCTCTGCGTCATGGTCCACGACCAGGTCGAGGTACATTTCATCCAGGCGCGCGCGGAGATCGTTTTCAAAGGTCATGATGCCATCCCATGCAGCCCGGTGACGCGCACGGGTGACGTACCTGTTCATGAGTAACGCGATCAGTGCGCGGCGGGCAGCTTCGGGAAGTTGGCCGCCGTAATGATCTGCTGGTTCCTCGGACTCCGCCGTCAGGTCCTCGCCCCCGGTTGGCCACGTCTGGCTCAACGGCCACCTCCGCCTCGTGTCGGCACGGTCTCATGGAAAGCTAGGTGAGGCAGGAGGACAGACAGCTCCCGGCCTGCTCCCGACCTGAGCGTGACCTGTTCGGCGATGCCCGGGTCGACGAAGCCGTGCTGGATCGCCAGGTCAAGCAGGGTGACGAGAGCGCCGAGCCGCTGAAACTCAGCCGGCATCTGCTCGAACACCTCTCCTGCGGTCACCGCACCGCGCTGGGTGAGTAGCTCATTGATGCGGGCAGCGACAACTTTCGGGCTGGTACCCATCGCCAGGCGCAGAACTGCTCTCTCAGCGGCCGGCAGCGCGCCGCCACCTGGGGTAACGGACACCGCGACGTGCTGGGGGCCGCCATCTCGCCATAACTGCAGCTGGGACACGTCCTCGATGGCAAAGGGGCCTACGCCGAGCACGTCGACCGCCAGTTCCCGGCCGCGACTCTGCGGGTTCGCCGAAACCCAGTCTGCCGCCGCGTCAAGTGCCGAGGAGGATAGCGAGAGCAGACGTGCGTGCCGCCCATGTGCCGCGCGGGTGAGCACGCGGCGCAGGGATGCGGTCCAGCGGACGTACGCCGCTTGGACCTCCAGCTCGGCGCCCATCAAGATCGAGAACATGCCCTCCAAGGATCGCCGCTGGGCTGCAGTCATCTGCTCGCGGGCGAACGGCGTTCCCAGGATCTGGTCGAGGTCGCGTTGGATGGTCGCCGACTCCTGCGACGACGACAACATGCGGGCGAAGCGCCGGTAGGCCACACCCTCCGGCGTTCCAGCGAGCAAGTCGTTCTCGCGAAGGTAGGACTCCACCATGTCGGCCTTCGGCGTCTCCGCGAGGGCATCACGGGCGATGACCTTGTGCCGCTCCTCCACCATGGTGCGCAGTTGCCGGAAGTCGGCGGGAAGGCTGCGGGTCATCACCTGCACCTCGCGCAACTGTTCCTGCAGTTGCGCGAGCGTCGCGGTCCCACCCCTGCCTGCCAGCACTTCCTCCCGGCGCCGTTGCAGCTCGGCGATCTCGTCGTCGATGCGTCGGGCCTGCGCCGTGCGGTCGGGGCTCGCCAGGTCCGCCAGCCGTCTCACAGCGTGGGCGATGCTGCCAAGACGCGCTCCCGAGACGCTGCTCTCCCCGTCTGCGACCTCCCGGACGAAGCGCAGAGCACGCAAGGAGTACGGGGAGAGGCGGTAGCGGGCGCCCGAGTCAATCATCTCCGTCTCGAGCCACCGCTGCTTGACCCACCAGGCGCACCGGGCGCTCGGTGATCGATCGCCCCGCCAGTCGCGGTCCTCGCGTGCCACCTGCAACGCTTCGGCGACGCGCTCGTGGAACCACTCCGCGGAGGCCGAACCCTCGAGCGGCTCTAGATGCTCGGCGAAAAGCGGAAGCAGCCAGTCGCGGCTGTAGGCCCCAAGCAGGGTCAAGGTCGGGTTCGCCGTCGACGCCTCACCCAGGCGACGCGCCTCGACCGGCAGGTCCGTACCCACCAATCCATTCCCCACGAATCAAGCATGCACGCTCGCACCGACAACCACGGCACCCTTGAGAGCAAATTGGCGCGCCGCGACCCACAATGGCCACGCCACGCGCCGAGGTGGCGGTTCAATAGTTCACCTCAAGAGCTCACGAGCCTCTCGAAACGGTTCGTCGGCAGCTGGGCGGCGGGGCCTCGTCCACGAGCACGATCACCGCAGCTGACTCCCCGCATGACGCCCGACTGTGCCCGTCCCGCCCCCCGGCAGGGCCAGGGGCGGTTGGTGTTGCACCCTGCCCGAGCTCGCCCGGCGCCAGCAAGCCAGCGACCACGTGCACACCGTCGACCCGAGGTCGCCGCTCCCGGCACCGTGCGGGGCTGGCGGCGCCGGCCAGCTCTGCCGGATCGGGATGGTCTGGGCGCTGCAGTGCGATGCCCGCACCGACGTCCCCGCCCCCACCGGCAGCCGGCTGGGTGACGCGCTGAGCGTGCTCGGCCCGGCCGTGGCAGCCACCGTGCGCCTTCTGGGCTCCACCCTCGCTGCGGACCCCTGGCCGACGATCGCGGCCATCACCGGCGGGCAACTGCTCGCTCCGCTGCCCGATCACTGATCCACACTGCCACGCCCGGCTCCCGCACGCCCGAAAGCTGCCGACAGCGCGCCCCCCGACACCTGCACACCAGCGTCATCACCGTGCCGCCCGAAATGCGGCTTCTTCGTCCCGAAGCCTGCCACCGGCCGGCCCGACCAGCAGCCGGTCTGGCGCTGACCTGCACAGACCGTCCCTGGGAGTCCGCCACGGTCCGTCGGCGTCCGTGGCGGTTGTCACTCAGGTCAACCCGTTGTCGCACACCGCGACAGGTTCAGTGACGACAAGACGTCCTCACCGAAGTTGTCGCCAAAACCCAAGACCAGCCTCATCCAACCTGTCGGCTCACAAAGCGTTCGATGAACTCGTCGATCCGGCGTCGCTGCTTTGTCGTGGGAAGGTCCGCCATAAGGCCCGGGCCGGTTCAAGCGCGTTCCAGCTCGCCCTGTTCGAGGAGGCTGAGGATGTGGTCGCGGACATGGCGGGGGTGGCTGCCGCCGTGGAGGAGGACGCCGCACTCGATGTTGTGGTCCATCGCGTGGCTGGTGAGGTTGGCGCTCCCGATGAGGGCGGTCTGTCGGTCGACGACGATGATCTTGGCGTGGACTGCGGCGCCGGTGGGTCGTCGGTGACCGGGCCAGGCCAGTCGCTGGGTGCGCACGCCTGGGAAGGGTGTCGCCGCGCTGCTGAAGCGCGGGTTGTCCGACGGGCGCTCGAGTAGCAGGGTGAGGTGTACGCCTCTGTCGGCGGCGGCGTGGAGGGCTTCGGTCAAGGCGCGTGGCGGGTGGACGGCGTAGCTGACGAGGACGATCTCTTCGCTTGCGGAGCGGATCAGGTCGACGACGACGGCCGAGGTCAGCCGGCTGGTCGTGATCCGGGAGTGCGGGCCGGTCCAGACGACGTCGATGCTGGAGCCCGCTCGGGCCGACTCCACTGCGCGCAGTGCGCCGAGCAGCGTTCCGGCGACGAAGCCGGGTTCGGCTCCGGCGTCGAGGAGGCGGGCGACCTCGTCGCAGGCCGCGCGTGCGGTGGCGGACGCGAGCCGGGCGCGGAGTCGTTCCAGCCCTGGCCGGCCGTCGAGGGCGGCCGCGGCGAGGGTCTCCAGCTGGTCGGCGGGAAGGCCTTCTGCGATCCGGGCAGCGATGTGGGCGGGGCCCAGGGCGGGTGGGCTCATCGCGGGAAGGCCAGTCCGTCGCGGGTGATGTCGACGAGGACGCCGCGGTCCAGCCAGCGGTTGTTCACCTCGCAGCTGGTCTCGCTGGCGAACAGGCAGGCGTGGCAGGCCGCGCCGTGGAGGTCGTCGGATCCGTCGCGGGGCTGGTGTTCAGCGCACAGGGGGTCGGAGGAGCACCAGCGGGCGTCGTCGAGGGCGCCGTCCAGGAGGCGTTGCAGGTGACGCGCCTGGCCGAGCGCGACCAAGCCTCCGAGGGTGCCTTCGCTGTCGCTGGCGGCGGTGGACAGCAGCACTCCGGCCGCCCGCGCGCCGGGCGCCCCGACGTATAGCCGTTCCCGGATGCTGGCCGAGGAGTACCCGCACTCCAGTGAGACCTGTCGGATGAGCAGGTGGCTCAGGGTGTGCAGCAGCAGGTACCGGGGGATCGGGAAGTCAGGGTCCGCATCTCGGTCCCGGTTGATCGCCCAACGGGTATAGGCGCGCGCGAGACCCTGGATCCGTGGGTGGTCGCGGACGGTGTTCTCCCACTGGGCGAGCGCCTGTTCGCGGAGCTCCAGGAAGATACCCTCGCCGCGCTGCTCGACGGCCGGGACCCACTGTTCGGGTGCGCGGGCGAGGGCGATCCTGCCGGTGGGTTGCAGGTCGCGGCGCTCGGGGGCGGCGAGCCGGGTGAACCCGACCAGGGCCTGCACCTCGCGCAGCCTCGGGACCAGCACGACCTGGTCCAGGAGGCTGTCGTACCCATCGGGGGACGCCGTGGGCTGGGCCTTGAAGTCCTTGTCCTGCCGCTCGGTCGTGGGGCGCGACAGCAGCGTCCATTCGGCGTCCAGCAGGCTCTGCGCCGGCTCGTCAGCGGGGCCGCCCTCGGCGCGCAGGTCCTCGATGTGTTTCCAGACCTCCTCGATCGGCACCCCGCGCAGGTCTCGCAGCGGGTCTGCGACGTCGATGACGGCCGCGGCGACCTCGGGGGTGGGCAGCGAACCGAGGACGGTCCAGTTCGCGGCGACGACGTCGCCGACGCCTTGACCGGTGGGCAGGTGCAGCGCGCTGGCGGTGACGGCGAACCACAGGTTGCTGGCGCCGAGGACGGACAGGTGCAGCTCGCGGCCGCAGCCGTCGAAGCGCTGCAGGTGGGGGTGGCGGCCGCGGCAGGCGGGCAGCGCGGCGGCGCCGGTCTTGCCGGCGGCCTCGGTGATGCTGCGGGACGTGTGGCCGCCGGCCGGGTTCCGGCAACCGACGCAGGTGATCGTGACCCGTGGGCTGAGGGTGCTGGCGGCATCGGACAGGGTGAGCTGAGGGCCCGGGCAGGCGTCGGTGTTGCCGCGGTGGACGTAGTCGACGTATGGGAAGTCGTCGAGGTGCCCGGCGTCGCAGACGACGACGAAGCGGGCCGGGATGCACGCACGGCGCCTGACGTCACGGCGTCGTTGCTGCTTGCCGCAGGTGGCATGGACGAACTTCGCCAGGTCCGGGCGGCGCCCGTAGCGGTGCACGAGGGTGAACTCGGTGCCGTCGACGACGCCCAGGCGGAAGCAGGCCGGGCAGCGGACCCAGCGCGGGAACGGGCTGACCGGGACACCGACACGGGTCCACGGGTCGTCCTCGGCCGCCGGATCCCAGGGGGCGGTGCGCAGCGCCCTCACCTGGGATCCGAGCGAGCGACGCACCTCCTCCAGCAGGCGCGGCTCGGTGATCACCTCTTGCCGTTCTGGGCTCCAGGCATCCAGGCCGCGCACGATCACCGTCATGGACGGTAGGTCGGCCACCGCACCGACGCCCGCGATCGTCACGAGCTGGCTGGCGCGGGCCTGGCCGATGCGCGTGGGATCGGTCCGGTTGCGACCGCCGAAGGCCGCGCCGGCGGTCATGACGCGTCCCCTACGGGGGTCGGGTAGACCCACTCCGGTTCGGTGTCGAGCGAGGGGTCGCGGCGGTCGAGCTGGAGCAGCAGTTGCGGCTCCACCTCGCGCAGGCTCAGCGGCGCCGACCACAGGTCCCAGCCCTGCGCGTCGGGGTCGCGCAGCAGCCCGGTGACGCCGTCGGCGTCCTTATAGCCGAGTCGTCCGGTGGGCAGCGTGCGTCGTCGCTGCTGCCAACGTTCGAGCCGGTTCCGGACCTGGCTGCGCACCTCCTGCGCGGTCGGCACATCGTCGGTCACGCGCTGGGCGCGCCGCCCGAAGGCGTCGATCAGCGCCTCCGCGGCCCGGCCGGCGACCGGTGCCGTGTGCGCTGCCTGGTTCGGCAGCGTGTCGACGGAGGAGTGACGGACGGCGGTGGCGAGGGCCGCGGTCAGCCCGCGGTCGAGAGCGCGGTCGCTGAACGGTGTCGTGGTGACGCCCTCGATCCGCCGGCCGAAGGTCTCGTGGTCGTACCCGAACGACTCGTAGTGCGCCAAGTCGCGCGGCCGGCTCCACTGATAGACGGCCAGGACGAGCCCTGGCCGGCGGGGGTCGCGTCCGACGCGCGAGGTGGCCTGGATGTACTCGGCGGTGTTCTTGGGCTGGCCGGAGACCAGCATCAGTCCGAGCCTAGGGACGTCGACCCCGACCTGGAGCATGCTCGTGGCCAAGAGAACGTCGACAGGACGAAGCCGGCGAACGGCTGCCTCCCGCTCCTCGTCCGTCATCTGGCGCAGGCGGTCCATCGCGGCGGTGCTGTCGAAGCCGGGGTCGAAGGGGCGCTCCAGATCGGCGAGCGTGGCGGCGATGCGGTTGCTGGGCATCCGACTCGTCAGCTCGCTGATGATGGGGGCGCGACGGCGGGTGCGGACGTTCTGGCTGCGTAGCCGCTCGGTGATGTCGTCGTCGACCAGGCGGCGGGTGCCGGCGAGCTCGCGGGTCGAGGTGAAGTAGCCGACCAGGCTGAGGTAGGGGTCGGCGGCGTCGCCGTGCCGGTCGAGCAGGAACTGGCCGTGCTCGAGGACCGAACTCATCACCCGGATGGCGATGGACTTCATCCGCTCGCCCGGAGCGCAGATGCCGCGGTAGCGGCGTCCGGGCGCCTCTGGGGACGGCGTCACCCGCGTGGAGAAGAAGGTCTCGCCGGCGTCGAGCACCTGCGGCGGGAAGACAGCCAGATCCCGGGCGAAGACCTGCTGCACCTGGTCGCGGGCCCGGCGCACCGTGGCGGTGGAGGCGACCAGTACGGGCCGGACGCCTCGGCCGCCTTCGGACCGGCAGGCCAAGCGGTCGACCACGGACTCGAACAGCCCCACCATCGACCCGAGGGCATCGCTGATCAGGTGCAACTCGTCCTGGATCACCAGGTCCGGCGGGCGGAGCCGGAGCGCCGGTTGCGCCTCGACGGCCGGCAGTGGACCGCGGGCAGGATGCCTGCCCTTGCACCAGGCGGCAGTGTCCGGGGTCTGCCAGCCGTGCCGGGGGCATCGGGTCTGGACCAGCCCGAACAGGGGGGCGGTGCCGGCCTTCCACGGCAGCTGCGCCAGCTTGTCCACGGTGCTGATCACGAGCGCGGGCGTCAACCGGTAGATCTCCTCGTCGACCGTGACGACCGGTAGACCCTCATCCGGTGCGCGGCGACGACTGAACGGGCAGGCCCCGTCGGGGTCGGAACAGTAGAGCAGGATGCGGCGCCGGCCGTCGTCGCTGTGCAGGTCCCGGCCGGCGGCCAGCGGCGAGCCGCACCAGGGGCAGGCCATCAGCTGCAGCGGCCCCCCGATCTCCGTGCCGTACTCGACGGCGTCGTCGACCTGCCGCTTGGCCTCGTCGTAGCTGTTCGGCGTCACCGCGGTGCCGACCCACAGGCCGAGCCGGAACGGCGTCCGGCCCCAGCGCAGGTCGCCACCGGCGATCCGTTCGCGGCGCAGCCACTCGCACGCGCAGATCAGCGCCGCCGCCCGCTGGAACTGCTGCGCGGTGAGCAGGCGCAAGGTGTACCGCATCAGGACGGCGACCCCGTCGCTGCCGTCCCGCGCGTCGGCCCCCTCGCCGACCACGCCCTGCAGGCGGCGGATTGCGAGCGTGAACGCCGTCAGGCCGAGGTAGGCCTCCGTCTTGCCGCCGCCGGTCGGGAAGAACAGCAGCTGGACTTGCCCGTCGTCCTCGCCGCGGTGTGCGTCCGGGTGGCTCGGATCGGTCAACCCGGGCAGGCACAGCAGGACGTATGCGAGCTGGAAAGGGCGCCAGCTCCGGTTGGCCGGGACATCCAGCCGCCGCAGGAGCGCGGCCAGGTCGGCGTCCGGGTCCGCGAGCCGGGCACGGACCAGCTCGCCACGCACCCGCTGCCGGGCCATTGCCTGGTTCGCGAATCGGAAGGCCTCACGGGCCAGGCCGTGGTCCCGCAACAGGTCGATGGCGCGGTCCAGCCGGTCGGCGAGGTCCTCGGCGGCCTCCGCCGCCACCTCCGCGGCCTGGCCGTAGGCCTGGATCTCCGGGTCCGACGCCGCACGCCGCCTCTGCCCGGCGAGCCAGTCGCGGTAGCCGACGGCCAGCGGCCGCAGCGCGCCGACCAGGTCGTCCGCCGCCAGTTCCGGGTTGCCCAGGCGGTTCATGTCCAGCACCAGGCCCGGCATCGCCTTGGCATCGCCCGGGACGACCTGCGGCACCTCCGCAGCGGGGAAGCAGGTCGTCCGCAACCGCCACGCTCGGACCTCGCCGGCCTTCACGTCCGCGTCGACGGCGCACTGGCGCCCGGTCGCGTACTTGCGGGTCGCCCGGTGCAGCATCGCCATGTGCAGGCTCTCCGGGTCCCGCAACGCCGCCGCGGGCATCAGGTCGGGATCGTTGTGGCCGAGGAAGACCGGCGCGCCGCCGTCGAGGGCCGTGACCTCGAGGCCCGCCTGGTAGAGCCGCGCGGTGTCCGGCGTGCCGGTCGGCTGCGGCTGACCGTTCACCAGCGCCAGGTGCACCACGCGGACCGCGCCGCGGCCGAGGTCGCGATGCCGCACGTCGTACGAGACGACCACGCCTTCTTGCTCCGGGTCGGGAACCAGCACGCCGCTGGCCTCGGCATCGAGCGGCACCTCCACGCGGCCACCGGCAGGGTGCCGCTTCCAGACCACCCTGGGCCTGCCCTGCTCCGTCTGCTGCACCTCGGACTTCTGCCGGTCGTACCGCCCCCAGGTCGCCTGGACCGCGACGACGTCCACATCGGCGGGCACCAGGAACGTCAGGCCGAGCGCCGAGGCCGCCAGCGTGCCGGTCCGGGTGGCCGCCTGGGACTCCACATCTGCGGTGTCCTCCGCGTCCAGGCTGATCTCACGATCCAGAAGGTCGGGGTCCGCGAAGTCTGGCGAGCCAGGCTCGGTCTCCGCCGCCACGCCGCCCGGTAGCGGTTCAGCGGCATCCGGTGCCGTCGCGTCCAGCCCGGGACCCGCCAGATCGGCCGCGGGATCGGTCACGGGCTTGGGGACGAGCCGGCCGAGCAGGTACCGCTCCGCCGGGAGCGTCCCGGCGGGCAACTCCTCCTCCGGCCCATCCCACGGACCGAGCAGGTCGCGTTCCAGCAGCGACTCCAGCTCCGCCCGCACCTGCGTCGAGCCCGTCATCCCCAACTCGCCCTCGTCGTCGTCCCCATGTTGTGACGTGCGCCCGGCTGCGCCAGCCCGAATCTACGTGCCTCCGCCGACATCTCGGCGGGCATCCGCCAGGACCAGCGAGCGCCGCCCCGCCAACGCCGCCTCGACGACACCGGCGATGCGGTCGGTGTGCAGGTCGGCCGTCCCGACCCAGCCGCCGCCCATCAGCCCTGTGAACAGTGTGTTGTTCAGCCACCGCTCCATCCGTCGCTCGCTGAGCACAATCCCGCCCCGAGGCCCGCGGGTGGCGGCTCCTGCCGCCACGAGCCGGTCGTAGAACTCCAGCGGCAGGTATGTGCCGGGGATCAGCTCACTGCCGTAGGGCGTGAATCGACGAGGTGAGCACAGCTTGAGCCAGCATGCGCGAGCAAGGAGACGGTACGACCAAACCGGATCAGCAGGGCCCGCCCCTTCAGACACCGGGTCGTAGTCGTCGACGGCTCGCATCCGGGCCAGTTCCTTGGCGAGGTTGCCGTCGGCGTCAGGCCGAAACACCTCGCCTTCGACCTCGTCACGGAACATCTTGTACTGGACCAGCGTGAAGCTGTGGGCCGCGTGAAGGTAATAGAGCAGGTCGACGCCGGTCACCTCCTCGATCGGGTGGCGATTGACGTTCATCACGGTCAACCGCCGACCGCCCGGGTTGGTGAACGCCGCAACCCCGACGTACGGCTCGCCGTGCGGCCACCACTGCGGCAGGCGGCCGGCGTCGTGGACAACAACCTGATCCTCCCTCACCCGGCCCTGGAGAAGCCCGGCCAACCACGGCGCGGTGGACGAGTCATCGGCGTCCGGCTCGACCCAGCGGTCGATCAACCGACGGTCGAACCCGTGAGCGCCGACGGCGACCGCGATTGCGTCCTTCTGGTGGCCGAGGATCCGCTCCACGTGCGGCGACCGGCGGAGGCGGGGCCGTAACAGCCGCATCAGCCGATCCAGCTCGACGGCCAGGCTAGGGCGGAGCCGTACCAGCGCTGCTCGCGCCGCATTCCAGGTAGGTGGCGGGATCTCGCGGCCGGACCAGTCGACTGCGTCGCCCAGGTCAGTGCGGTAGGCGGCGTCCGTGGTGGCGTGCCACTCCTCTACCGGCAACGGGGGAACCACGGGAACCAGGTGGGTGAGTCCTACCGCGGCCTGCCGTGTTGTCACCCGCCGGCCCCGGCTCGCCAGGCAGACGTACGCGACGCACATGCGCCAGCCTTTGGCTTCGACCGGCAGCAGCACGACCGCCAAATCTCTTCGCGAGCCCGCCAAGTCACCTCCGGGCAGCGCCTCGGTGTACTCCAGGCCGTTCCGCTGGTGGGTCGAAAGAGGGCCGCCAGCCGTCCGGTCGTCGATTCCTACGACCACCGGCATCGGCTACCGGTCCTGCTCGGCGGCGTGACGGCGGTGGTTCTCCTCCAGCAGCCGGTCCAGCAGTTCGAACCTCGCCTCGCGGCTCACCGTCCATCGCGTGCCGATCTTCGTCGGATGGTGCCCCACCTGCGGGTCCAGGTCGGACCAGCCGTAGGCCGCGAGCACGGCGTGGTCGATCGCCTCGTGAATCTCGCGCAGCTCCACGATCTCCCGATCGCGCACGGCCGGGCTGTGCACGGCGTTGTACGTCGTCGTCATCCCCCACGAACGAGCCAGCATCAGCTGCCGACGGCGCGCGTCGAGTCGCTCGCCCAGAGCCGCCAGTTCCGGTGTCCCTGCCGGCCGCGGGAGCGTGTCGAAGACGTCCGACGGCGAGTAGTTGATGTCAGTGCGCATCGTCGAGCTGTAGCGAGCCACCCAGCAGAAGTGCACCGATGACGACAACACGGCCAGGTCCGTGTGGTCGGCAGAGGCGAAGACGGCGCACTTGTGGGCGAATACTGGGCCTGTTGGAACTCGGACGGGCAGCACGAGGTTGCTCACGAGAGACAGCGCCTGCACGTGATCCAGTGGAGCGATCGCCCGGTAGAGTCCGGGGCGCGCTTCGGCGAAGCGCCACCACAGGTCTTTGTAGTTGCTCCTGTTGTTGCGGTCTCTCTCGGGCTTAACGGTGCGCCGGACGATGTCGATCAGGTCGGGGTAGGTCTCGGCGCGCTCGAGCGGCCAGTCGCGGAAGTTGATGAGCCAGCGACTGGCGGAGGAGTCCGGGCGCTGGGTGAGGTCTTTGCCGACGACATACGGCTGCAGGGCCTCGGCGTTGCGCGGGTTTCGGCGGATGAGTTCCGCCGCCTGGTCTGGTGTCATGGTGAATCCGAGGCCGAGGACGTAGGAGCCGATGAAGGCGATGCCGTCGTTCTCGGCGAGTCTCAGCGGCCGGCCGGTAACCCGGCCGACAGGTTCGAGGTCAGGCCCGATCGTCGGCACGTCCTCGCCGTCCAGCATCCGCACGCCGTCGGGGCCGATCGGTGCTCTGCTGGCCCAAACGTTGACGATCTCGAGGTTGGCGCTGTCGCTCGGCCACGGGTGACTGGACCGGCCCGCACGGACGGTGAGTCCCCGCGTCGTGGCTTGCGCCATGCCCACGGCGAGCGTGCCGCCCTGGGTGAAGGTGTTCGTCGCGATGTACCCGAGCTGCCCGCGGGAGTTGAGCAGCGCCCGCGCCCGCAGGACGAACCGCGCCGAGAGGTCGGCACTGCCTTTGACCCCGGCGCCCTCCCAGCGCTGCAGCCATGCCAGGTAGTCCGCGCCGAGGGCACTGGAGACCTTCTGCCCGCCGAGGAACGGCGGGTTGCCGATGACGGCGTCGAAGCCGGGGTCGGCCGGGTCGACCAGGATCTCCGGGAAGACGACGGGCCAGTGCAGCGGGTGGCGTCGCTCCTTGCTGGGCGGCAGCCCGGCCTGGAGGTCCCTGTCGGCGGCCTCGGCGATGGCTTTCGTGTCGTCGTCCCCGGCGAGGCCGACGCGCATCCGCAACGCAGCGAACTCGGCGCTGACCTGCTTGGCCGAGCCGACGGTGGCGGTCCGCAGGCCCACGGCGGTGACGGCGTCCGCGATGGCGGCGACGTGGTCGGTGAGCGTCCGAGCCTGGGCGAGCAGGCGCTGCTTGTGCTCGACGTCGCGGGCGGTGAGCACGGGCGAGGCGGTGATCTGGCGGCGCACGTCGGCGGCCTGCTCGAGCCGGGAGCGCCATTGCCCCGTGTAGTCCAGCTCGTCCGTGGCCGCCTTACGGCCGGCGACGGGGTCGACGTGCAAGGTCTCGAGCTGGGCGACGGCGGCCAGGCCGAGCAGGGAGTCGCCGGCGACCAGCCGGTCGTCGAGGAAGCCGAATGGCCGGCGGGCGTCCATCGTGACCAGCCAGAGGGACAGCTTGGCCATCTCGACGGCGAGCGGGTTGATGTCGGTGCCGTAGAGGCAGCGCTCGGTGATCACCCGCCGCGCCTCGAGCACGACGCGCTCCACCTCGGCGTCGGCGTCCAGGCGGCCAGGTCCGCGGCTCTCGGCGGCGCGCAGCGCCCGCAGGGCGTCCTCGCGGCCCTCGGACTGCCACGCCTCGACCAGCCGGTCGGCCAGGTAGCGGCAGGCGGCGACGAGGAACGCGCCGGAGCCCATCGCGATGTCGGCGACCTTCAACGTCTCGATGAACGGCGATGGCCGCAGCCGCCACCGGCTGCGGTCCGCGGTCTCTAGTGGCCCGGGGCGGTAGACCAGCGGCTCCAGTGCCCCGGCCGCGACCTCCTCGGCGAGGGACCGAGGGGTGTAGTGGGTGCCGGTCGCTGCCCGCCGGGTGCTGGGCGCGACGTAGCGCCGCGCGGGCAGCGTGACCGCTGGAGTCCCGCCCGCGTACCAGTGGAGTGCCAGGGCCACTGGCTCGATCGTCGCGGCGAGGTCTGCATCGCCACGGGTGGCCCGCAACAGAGCAGAGCGCTGGTGCTCTTCCAGGGTCCGGGCCAGGTAGCGCTCGATGGCGCCGGCCGTCCTGCCGGTCCGCGGGGCGAGCCGCTCGGCCAGCCGCGGTGGCGCTTCGGCCAACCACGCCTCGACCTGGGACAGCCCGATCTCGGCCGGCTCCTTGCCGCCCGGCCAGTCCTTCGACCGGGACAGGCCCAGCACGGTCTCCTCCGCGGTGCGGACCTCCAGCTCGAGCAGGCCCTCGTAGACGTACCCGATCTGCTCCACGTCCAGGGCTCGGAAGGTGAGCCGGCGGCGTTCGCCGTCGAGTTCGACGTACTGCACCGCGCGCAGCATCCGCAGCATGGTCCGGTCGTCGACCCGGTCGGCGGCCTCCAGCCACGGGTGCGCGGCGGGGTCGAACAGGCTGCCGCCGTAGGCCGGCAGCCGTAGGTCCTCGTGCAGGACGCCGCCGTGCAGCGCCCGCGACGTCGCGAGCAGCCGGTGCCAGGCGCCGGTGCGGTGCTCCAGCGCCTGTTCGCCGGACAGTTGCGCGCGCTGCTCCAACTGCTCGACGAGGGCGGCGATGCTGTAGCCGGCGAGGTAGAGGTCGTCGTCGCTGGGGAGCAGGGTGCGGTCCTCGGCGAACAGCAGAAACACAATTCGCATCATCACGGTCACGGCGCCGGCGTACAGCTCGTCGTCGTCGACGCCGGCCAGCAGCGCGCCGTCGCTGTCGGCGTCCAGCCGGTCCAGCGTGTGGATGAGCAGTTCCACCGCCTCGCGTACCTGCCGGCCCAGGGCCTCGGTGACCTGTTCGGCCGCTCCCAGGCTCTCCTCCAGCAGGGCGGGCAGCCGGTCGGCCGGCCGGACGCCGAGGAATCGGGCGCGGCCCAGCAGGGACACGAACGCCCGTAACGAGTCCGGTTCCTCCGCGAACACTCCGGCGTCCCACACGGCTACGCCGGTGGTGCCGCCGCGCGGTGCCCACACCAGCCCCCACCAGCGGCCGTCGGTCACCAGGCCGATGGGCACGTCACGCGCCCGAAGCAGCACCGCCAGCCGCTCGGCCGGGCTCGCGGTCCAGCCGTCCTGCGAGGTGCGGGCCAGGGGATGCGAACCCCACGGCGCCAGCATGCCGAGCAACCGGTACGGCAACTCGTCGGGGTCCTCGGCGTCGCCTGTGTCCCCGTCCTCCCCGTCATCGCTTTCGCCGTCAGCGACGGCGGCGACGTCCTCGGCGGCGGCCGTGAGAACTACAGCGAGCGAGCCCAGATCGGGGACGTCGTCGCCGTCTCCCGCGTCGGGGACACCGGGGTCGCCGAAGTCCAGGTCGTCTGTCAACGCGGGTGCGGCGAACGCGATCGTGGGCCGCACGGTCAGGCCGTGTTCGGCGACTGGTTCGGCGAGCGCGGCTGGTACGCCGTCGTCGAGCAGGAGGGCGTCGCCCCAGCCGAGCACGTCGGCGAGCAGGCTGTGGATCACAGTGTGCCGGGAAGCGCCGCCGTCGCCCATCATCGCGGCCACCTGCGACCGGACGGTCGCGCGGTACGCCGCCGGGACCGCCGGGAGACCGTTCGGGAAGACCCGGGCCGCGACCGGCAGGGTGACGAACGGCCCGGACGTCTGGATCAGCTCCAGCCAGCCGTGCTGCTTGCGGACCGCCTCGCTCACCCCGATGTAGCGGCGCCGGCGGCCTCTTCGACCCGGCTGCGTCATTCGAGGCCGCCGGGGACGACGAGGGCGACGGCGAACGGGAAGACCAGGTGCCGCAGCCCGGCGTACCGGGCGCCGACCGTCGCCAGCTCGCGGTCGCGTTCGCCGGGAAGGGAGTCGAGCCTGGCCTGCCAGGCCGAGCGGTCGCGCTCCCACTGCTTGCGCTCATCCCCGAACAGGTCGTCGAAGCTGAGCTGCCGGACGCCGTCCCCGGCGAGCGCGCCACGCAGCATCGCTGCCATCTGGTCGAAGACGCCGTTCACCCGGCGCAGGTCCTCCTCGGAACGTCGAGCCAGGCGACCGGTCAGCGAGGCGACCCGCTGCTCCGCCCGCACCTGAACATCCTGCGCCAGCGCCGGCTGCAGCGCGGACCAGTCCGCCGCCAGCCACTGCCGGTCACGCTCCGGTGCCGGAACGCACGCACCCGGCTCGAGGGCGGCCTCGACCGCCTCACGCACGGCCGCGTTCCTGGGCGCCTCCAGGTCCAGGCGGCGCGAGCGTCCGACGCCGCCGGCAGGCGGCAACACTCGGCCCGCGAGCAACACCTCCTCATGCAGCCTGCCGCCGTCGGCGCCGACCACGACGAGCCGGGCGAACACCGTCACCAGCGCGCCGTCCACGTCGGTGTCATCCGGCAGCCGGGCGCGGACCGCCGTCACGCGGCGCAGCGCGGTGCTGCCACCCCAGACGGCGCTTCGCAGCAGCCGGGTGCCCTGCGCGACCAGCGGGTGCTCCAGGTGCGCGAGCACGACGTCGTCGCGGTCGCCGGCCACCGCGGCGTCGAAGGTCAACGGCCGCGGCTGCCCGGTCAGCGGGTCTGCGAGGTCCAGGACCGTTCGCTCCCACCCCGAACGAAGGACGGGCGGTGCGATTTCGCCCGGCCGCGCCGGGCCGGCCTCCACCAGCGGCGGCTGCCCGGCCAGGTGCAGCGCCACATCCACGACCCGCCGGACGTTCGCCGGCGCCACGTGCAACCGCCGCGTGCTCTGCTCGAGTTGCGCCCGCAACCGCTGCGCCTGCTCCCGCAGGTCCCGCTCCGCCCGCACCGACTGCGCGCCGGGCGCAGGCCGGGCACTCGCGGGGTCCACCAGGACCGGGCGGCCCAGCATGCGGGCCTCCACCGCCTGAGCCAGCACCGGGTTGACGCTACCGAGGTCGGCTCGCTCGGTCGCCACCTTGGCGGCCACCCGCGACAGGAACTCCAGGTCGGCCTCCTGCGACCCCGGACCCGCCTGCTCCCACCCCGCCCCGACGAAGTGCGCGACATCCACCTCGTGCCGCTGCCCGTGCCGGTCCACCCGCCCGATCCGCTGCTCCAGCCGGTTCGGGTTGAACGGGATGTCGTAGTGGATCACCCGCCGACAGTGCCGCTGCAGATCGATGCCCTCGCTCGCGGCGTCCGTCGCCAGCAGGATCCGGACCGGATCACGGTCAGGGGCAGCCTGGAACGCCGCCTTCAGGTGCTCGCGCCGACGCTCGTCCATCCCCCCGTACAGCAGGCCCAGCCGGTGACCGGCCAACCCCCGCGCTTGCAGCAGCCCCGCCAGCCACTGCTGGGTGTCCAGGTACTCGGTGAACACGATCAACCGCTCACCGGCGTCCCAGTCCCCGCCCGGACGGCAGACCCGATCCAGCTCCGCGACCAAGGCCGTCGCCTTGGAGTCGGCCGGTCCGGCGTGCTGCTCGGCCCAGGCCGTGAGCCGCTCGAGCAGCTCCCGCTCCTCGACGTCCGCCTCTGGCTCGGCTGCGGCGACGCCCGCCAGCAGCTCGCGCTCGCTGTCACCGCCGGTCTCGTCGTCGGTCAGCGGCTCGTCCCACTCCATTACGTCACCCAGCCAGTCCGGCAGACCCGGCCGCACCTCACCCGCCGCCTCACCCGCGCTGCGGGTCACCGACTCGCGATGCACCGCGAGCGTCACCGCGAACGCCGCAGGCGAGGAGAACAGCCGCTTCTTCAGCAGCAGCGCCACCAGGTCGTTGCCGCGGGTCCGCTCGTCGTCCCCTGAGTCCCGGGCCGCCGCCGCTCGGCGCCGGCTCGCGAGGTAGCGAGTCAGCAGCTCGTGGCCGCGCACTTCCTCCTTCGGGTACTCGACCTCGATCGCGCGCGTCCGGCGCTCCGGGAACCGGCGGCTGCCGTCCGCCAGCCGCAACGAGTCCTTCAACCGGCGGACCATCACCTGAGCCACTGCGGCCGGATCCGGCTCGACGCCGCGGGCGAACCGCTGCGGATCCAGCATCGCCAGCAACGCCTGCCACGACTCGCTGTACCCGTTGTGCGGCGTCGCCGACAGGAACAGCCGATGCTGGGCGTGCTCACCCATCCGCCGGACCGCCCGGGTCTGATGCGAGTCGACGGCGTACCCGCGAGGCCGGTGCGGCGCTGGCGGCGCGCAATGATGCGCCTCGTCCACGATCAGCAGGTCGAAGAACCCAGGCGTCCGGGTATCCGGCGTCAGCACCTCATCCAGAAGCCGCTGCACCCTCGGCGTCCGCAACCACGGCAAGCTGATGATCGTCCGGGGATGGACGGTGAAGGGGTTCGCCTGCAACCCGTGACTGCGCCGCAGATCACGAAGCGCCGCCGCCGACAGAACCGTGAACTCGAGCCCGAACTTCTCCGCCAGCTCATCGCGCCACTTGAGCGTCAGCGGCGCCGGGCAGACCACCACCACCCGGCGGGCTCGGTGACGCAGCAGCAGCTCCTGCGTCACGAGACCGGCCTCGATCGTCTTGCCGAGCCCGACGTCATCCGCGATCAGCAGGTTCACCCGCGGCATCCGCAACGCCCGCGCCACCGGCTCGAGCTGGTAGTCCTCGATCGTGATCCCCGACCGGAACGGCGCCTGCAGCGTGCCCGTGTCGGCGCTGGCGACTGTCCCCCAACGGACAGCATCCAGGAACGCCCCCAGCACCTCCGGGTCGTCCCATCCCTCTGCCGACACTGACGGCAACGACGACGCCGGAACCACCGCCCGGCCGGGCTCGACCTCCCAGACGAGCGTGAGCTCCTCACCCAGGTCGTCATCGCTGACGTTCGACAACGTCACCAGCGTCCGCCCCGGCAGACGGGCGGCGGCGAGCTCGTCCTGCGGGAGCTTGCTGCGACTCACCCGCGTGACCACCCACTGCTCCCCGCGCGCCCGTACCAGCTGCCCCGGCTCCGGTGCGGCCACCTGCCCCGTCGTCACCCGCGCTCCCACCCTCAGTCTCGAGCTGCGGAAAAGGAACCTACCGTCAGCGACCGACACTCCGAGCCGGAACGAGCCGCAACAGCGGGCACGACCACGGTCGGGCTCGGACCCAAGATCAGGTTGCCGCCTGTGGATGCAGCTGTCAGGGGATGTTTCAAATGAGCCGAATCGCTGCGTTTGAGATGGCCATCACGTTGGGAAGCGCAACAGGCTGTCGGTCGGTCAGCTGAGGGCCGCGTACGGGGTCCAGCGAGCGTTCTCGTCAGGGTTTCTGTACGTGTCCAGGCGGTACTGCCACTGCGCTCTCAAGCTCGGGCTGGCATTGAGGACGGGTAGGACGCTCGTGACGATCTGGAGCTCGCGCACGCGTCGGAGCGTGGAGAAGCCGGGCCACACGGTCACGTCGACGCCATACGCCTGGGCGAGACCCGCATGAACATCCGGCTTGTAGCGGAACCGGATCGTACCCACGGCGGCCGGCATGAGGTCCCACTCCCGGGACCGACCGACGTTGAGTCGAAGTCACAAATGCGCGGCCGGACGGCAACGGGATGAGGTTGCCCAGATGCGCGTCTCCATGGATGATCCCGGGCGGAATGAGCGGCGGGATGAGCGGAAGGTGATCAAGGGCTCGGTCCAGATCGTCCATCTCACTGAGGAGGATCTCGCACGCCTGCGTCGATGGGGGCGCCGTGCGGATGCGGTGACGAAGACCGCAACAACCCACTCCGGCTCACCCCTCACCCCCTCACCCCCTCACCCCCTCACCCCTTACCGGCCTCGAACCCGCTCCTGGTGTGTCCCTGGAGTGATGGGCGCAGCAAACCCGCGCTCACTCAGCCTGACCCACCATTTGCCGGTCTCTCCGAATTGGCGAGTTCGGGGCACGATGCCCCGGATGGACGAGTCGCCGGCGTTGTTCGACTCCTCGGTCGTGACCCGGGAGAGCCCGCTACGGTCCGGGCGTCAGGTCCACGGGCGGGTCGCCTGCGCCGATGACATCGACCACGTCAGGCACAAGGTCCAGCTGGCGGCTCGCGCCGCGGAGTCCGTCGAGACGGGCCTGCAGTTGCTGCTCGGCGTTGACCCGGTCGAGCTGGGCGCGGGCCGTCTCGGCCTTTGCCTGGTGCCAGGCGGTGTAGACGTTCGGTAGCCAGGCACCAACGTCCTTCGGCTGCTGTATCACCTTCGCGAACAGGTGCAGGGCCCAGGCACCCGCACCGAGTCCGACGCCGGTGGCACTGACAGGTGAGAGGACGAGGTCCATAGGGGACTGGATCCGTAGGCGCTGGACGATGAGGTCTGCGCGTGGCGCGTGGTCCGGCCCGGGATCTCCGCCGATCACCGCGGACGGTAGGTCACCAGCGACGGCCCGCAGCACCAGCCGCATCTCCCACAGCCATGTCTCCGCGTCGCGCAACGCAGCCTCGCCGCGTTCGAGGACGGTCCGCGCGCGCCGAGCCTCCCCCGCGAGGCGTTCCTCCTCGAGTTGGTGGTGGGCCTTCGCCCGTGCCACGGCTGCCTCCGCATCGTGCAGCACCTCTGCCGCCGCCCGCTCGGCGTCTTCCCCCGCCACCGCTCCGCTCGCGGCGAACCGGGTCGCCGCAGCCCGGAGCCGCTCCTCCGCTTCCCGCAGCGCGTCTCCGGCCCGCGGAACCGGCCCATCCTGCCCTGTACTACCGGTACCGCCCGCTGGGCGCGGGAGCTCGGCTGCCTCGTCCACCAGCCCACGCGAGACCGTCCGCAGTTCGTCGGCTCGTCGCAACGCGGACTCCGCGACGCGCTGGAGTTCCATGGCGAGGCCGTCGGCCGTCCGCCGCAGGGGGGTGTTGTCGAGCCGCCGCGGGCGGGTATGCGCACCCACCGGCACAATGCGTAGAGGCTCCGCTGTCTGTCTCAGTTGTCCCGTCAGACGCCTTAGCGTTGTCTCGGCAGTGCTCAGGACCTCGGCCACCTCGCGCATTTCGGTACCCGCGACGGACACCAGAGTCGTAGGGACGTCGGTGCCGAGCTGCCACACGGCGACGCTTGATCGCCGCGCGGCGACGCGCTCCAGTTCCGCGAGGAGGGCCGAGCCTTGGTCGCGGAGGAGGTCACCGGCTCGCATCAGCGCGGCCTCCAAGCTCGTCGGAGGGGCGACGTACTCGGCGACGGCAAGGCATCCTCGCCATACCTCGGTGAGTGCCACCAGGTACGTGCCTAGCGCGGCGGACGTGTACGCCTGATCCGGGTAGGTCACGTGAAGCCCGGGCAGCGTCTCCGGCTCGATGCTGACGTGCGTCACACCGGGACCCCCCTCACAGCCAGCATATTTCGGCACACACCTTATTGCGACGGACAGATTCGCGGCGCTGGATTCGTCGGGCGAGATCTCCCTGCTTGTTGGAACGGACGGGAACCTTGGCGACTGGCGGCAGAAGCTCCGCGCGGGGGGCGACGGTCGACCGGAAGCTTCTGACGCTCCGGCTGCTGGGGTGACCGTTGGCGACGCGTGGGGCGACTGCTCAGCGTCTGTCGCCGTCTCGTGTTAGGTCATTCCCATGTCCACGACATCGTCGTTCCGCTTCGGCGAGCTCGGCCAGGTCCATCTGGCGTTTGGCCAGGCCGCGCTTACCCCGGGGGTCGGGGCTCATCTACTGACTCTGCCGGCCAACGTGACCGCCACCTGGCTGGACCCCGATGACCCGAGGTCCAACACCACTGCCCTGCTGACCGGGACCGTGTTCTCCGACCATCGGGGGCCTCGATGGATCACGGGGCTGCAGCCGGGCATCCTGACGCTCCGGGGCTTTCAAGTTGGGGAGAAAGTCGAGGTCAGCTTGTCCGACGAGCAGCTCATTGCGCTGGAGCGGTCTCGCGGCGAGGATCACCTGAGCCTGGTCCTCAACCTGCAGGTGACGCTGCTGGGCGGTCCGCCCGACGTCCACCCGGTCATGCGGGAGCAGGTCCGGATGTGGATCGAGCGCGCCAAGTGGCAGGAGCTGCTGGACCAGGCCGGGGCGGAGGTCGGCATCGTCCTGCGGGTGCCCAGCCCGCTGACCGACTCGGCGGGGGTCCTCCCAGTGGCGGCAGACGACGAGACCGCCGCCTCGCTCGCGCAGGCAACGGCGCGGCTTCGTCAGGCCCGCAGCGAGCTACGCGACCACCGCTGGGAGCATTGCGTGGCCACCTGCCGAAAGGTGCTGGAGAACGTCGACCGACTGGTCACGATCTTGCCCCCTCAAGAGACGTTCACCACGCCACCCGACGGTCGCACTCAGAGCAGCGCTGGGCGGCCATCTACCACGACATAAGGCGCATGACCCACGGCGCCCACCACGACAACGAAACCGCCCAGGGTTTCACCTGGAGCCGGGCCGACGCCGAGGCGATCCTGGCCGCCACTGCCGGGCTGTTGCTGCGTTTTGCGGCGACGACGTAGGTGCCCCCGAGCACTCAGCGACGGACGGTGCGAGTCTCAAGCATCGCTCCGGGGAGGGTTCTGCCTCCACGGGAACTCGCGTCCATGTGCAGCGAGCGACACGCGCGTGGCCCGGCTGGGCACAGCGATCATGAGCATGTGCCTCGCGGATGTCGAACTGCTGATGGCCCCCCGCGGATATCGACCTACGCTGGAATCGATGCGATTCGGGCTCGACTGGTTCAGATGCCGGGGCCGGCTGGTAGGGCTCGGGCGAGGGCGGCAGCGGCGGTGTAGGTTTCCAGGCGGTCTCGTAGTTGGCGGGCGCGGGTGTCGTGGCGCCAGCCAGGTCCGGTGAGTTCGGCGCTGAGGGTGGTCACGCGACCGGTGAGGGCCGAGCGGCGCTCGGCGTCCGGGATCGCCCACAGCGGGTCGAACGCTTCCGCGGCCGCGTCGAGGTCGCCGTCGTGCACGGTGGCGGTGGCGAGGTCCACTCGAACGTATGCCTCGAGCCCTGGTTCGAGGCGGCTCTGGTCGTCGTCCGGGGCCTCGGACAGGAGCGTGAGGGCCTGGCGGTTGTGCTCGGCGGAGCCGCTCGCGTCGTGGATGGTCAACAGTGCGGTGCCGTACCAGTTGCGCTCGCGCGCGGGGCTGAATCCGAACTCTCCGCCGATCGCGTCGTACATGTCGTCCGCCTGGTCGCCGTCGGTGGCGATGGGGCCGGCGTCGCGGAATCTGGTGGCGGCGGTGATCGAGTCTCGGGTTTCTTGTTCGGCGCCGAGCAGGGCCCAGGCTCGGGCTTGGACGCAGGCCACCCGTACGCCAGA
Organism: Frankia sp. CcMO1; assembly: GCF_977945845.1. Taxonomy (NCBI): domain Bacteria; kingdom Bacillati; phylum Actinomycetota; class Actinomycetes; order Frankiales; family Frankiaceae; genus Frankia; species Frankia sp. CcMO1. The sequence continues at coordinate 35,582 of NZ_CDWTMG010000001.1, read as the reverse complement.
GGTGCCGCCTGCGGCGAAGGGTGCCGCGGATGTGGCCAGGTCGACGGCGTCTCGGGGCCGCTTGTCCCAGTAGGCGATCACTGCTTGCAGGCCGCGGGCATAGGCGCGGACGCCGTTGTGGCCGGCCACCTCCCCATAGGTGAACGCGGCGCGGGCCTGCTCTGTGGCGGCCGGGTAGTAGCCGAGGTCGAAGGTCGAAGCTGCCAACAGGCCGCACACCTGGCCCGCCATCACGTACAGGTCCGCCAGTTGCGCCGGCCGCAGGGTGCGTTCGATCATCCGGTACAGCAGCGCGCGTACTTGCAGTGCCTGCTGGTAGAACACCAGCGGTGGGGTGCTCGCGTACGAGCGAGCCAGCCAGGCGACCTGGTCGTGCAGGGTCTGCACGGTCTGGGCGTCCAGCGCCGCCGCGCCCACCTGTCCCGCGTGATCCGTCGATTCATGCGCCGACATCGAAATCACGCTCCTTTCCCAGTCCACCGGCCACGCCGGAACCTCGAACCGGTCTCCATCGAGACTAGCCGCCCGCGCCGTGGACACCGCTCGCGAGCCGAGCCGGTACCGGCCGGGCCGTCCGCCACCGGCCCCGTCTGCAATCCCTGCGGTTCCAGCCGCGTCCGAGTCATCGTGCGCCCGGTCCTGATCGGGCTCGGCTGCACCGAGAATCTGCGCGATCGGCCGGGCGAACATCACCTCCAGCACCCGGCACGCGGCCGGACCCGGTCGGGACTCCCCACTCAGCCACCGGCCGAGTTGCCGGACGCTCACCACGGCGTCGCTGTCCAGCGCCCGCGCCGTTCGCTCGAACTCCCGACAGAAATCCTCCTGCCGCCACAGGCGTTCCCGGATCAGCGACGCGAGCAACCTCGGGCGATGATCTTGTCGACGGCGACCCTCGCCGCGACGGGGCCGATCATGCGGCCGGTCAGGTGTCACGACGCACCTCCTGGAGCTTGCTGCGTTCGCGGCCGATTCCAGACCACCGAGTCGATTCCCACCCGGCCCCGACGGCTGTCACGGTATCGGCGATCACCCGAGGACTCGATGCCTGAATGCGCTGGTCACCGGATCGACCGAAGGATGTCCGGGCAATGGCATTCAGTCCGCCATGCACCCAGCGCGATCGTCAACGGTCATGACGCCCCCGATCGAATGGAATGACCGACTCCCGCCGGATCGTGGCGATGCACTCCGAGGAGGTGCGGTGTCCCACGTGACCGACTGGGCCCTGACTCCGCCGCTGCGATCTCTATCCCGCAACTCGCTGAGGAGGCGCTGGACATGATCCTTTCCTTGGTCCGCGGCGCCCGTCGGCAGGCCGGTCGGCACGTCCAGCCGTGGACCAGCCGTCAACGGTTCCCGGTCTATGCAGGGTCGGGCAGGCCGGTGAGCGAGATCGAGATCATCGTGACCGGCATCGACGTGATCACTCGCTACGCCGATCAGACCGTCTCGATCATTCCACGGGGGCGGTTCGCGTACTGGATCCGTCATCAGGTCGAACCGCTCTTCATCCAGGGGCAGTACGTGACGTGGTACAAGCACGGGCACGACCTCGCCGTGTCGGTCAACGGGGGTGCGTCGATCCCGCTGCCGATCAAGCTCACGGCCGACCTGTACACGCACGTGTAGACCACCTCCGCCCCCGATGAGCGGACGAGTCGGCTGGGTGTGACGGCTTCACCCCGACAGTGCGTGATGGAACCAGGACCCGAAACCGGAGGGAGCCCCTGATGGCTCGGCCAGCCGTCGCCTACCTGTCGACTCCACGGCATGTGGAGGAGCGCTGGGTCCCACTGTGGATCACACGAATTCGGAGCTTCTGCCTGAGTCAAGGGCTACACCTGACGGACGTGTACGTGGACAACTGGCCTGACCTCACGTGTGCCTTGGACCGTTGTGTGACGCAGTACGTGATCACCCCGAGTGCGGAGCACCTGGAACGGGCCGGCGCCAGCCCGCTGGCCCTGTGGCAGCGCGGAGTCCGACTGGTTGAGGTGGAGGACTCGGGACCACTACCAAACCCATAGCAGCCGCCACGAAATCTCAGCGAGCGGGACCTACAGGAGCAGAAGATTCCCCGGCGTACACCCAGTCCGAAGGCCATCACCCGCGACCGGCTGATCACCTGGGCAAAGTCCTGACGAAAGCGCAGTGCGACTACCTCGGCCTCCCTTCGATCCGCACGTACGAACCGACCTTCCGAACAGCGTGCACGGCGAAGCCGCCGGGCAGGAGGTCGGTGGGGGACGGGAGGATCGGCGTACTGGACGGTTCCGGCAGGAGCAGGGAAACGATCGCCTCTCGAATGAGGCCGGCGGCCAGGAAGGGCGCGGCCTGATCGCCGTCGGGGTCGGCATCGAGGAGCACCCGGCGGGCGCCGGCTTGGTAGAGCAGTTGCAGCGTGGCCTGGGGGTCGAGAAGCGGCACGAGCTGTTCAAGGTCGAGTACGCCGGTGCCGTGGTGGCCGGGGACTGCCTCTTCGATCGAGTCATTGGGTCGGAGGATGACGTCGGCCGTGCGGCGTAGCTGGTCGCGGTCCGGGACGGTGGCGAGGCCGGTGCGCGCGCCGTCGGTCTGCAGGACGTACGGCCAGATCAGGTACGGCAGTTGTGTCGCGAGGCCCGTGAGCCACGGGCCGAGGATGAGGCGGGCTTCGGCCTCCAAGACGCCGACGTCGACGTCGACACCAGCCTGGCGCAGGCGGGCGGCGCCGCCCTTGCCGCGGGAGGTCGGGTCCATCACGGCGATGAGCACGCGCCGGATCCCGGCGTCGATGAGGGCCTGGTGGCACGGCGGTGTGCGGCCCTGGTGGTTGCATGGTTCCAGGGTGACGATTGCGGTGCCGCCCTCGGCCATCTTGCCGGCGGCGGCCAGGGCATGGGCTTCGGCGTGGGGCTCACCCTTGCGGCGGTGGTAGCCCTGCCCCACGATGTGCCCGTCGGCGTCGAGGATGACGCAGCCGACGGGCGGGTTCGGGCTCGTGGTACCCAGGCCCGCCGCCGACAGGGCGATGGCCCGGCGCATGGCGGCGCGTTCGAGCGGGCTGGTCACCGGGACGAGACGGCTCACCGGGACGAGACGGCCAGGTCGTCGAACAACTCGGCGACGGCCGGAAGCCGGCGGTCGGGCGCCAGGTCCCGCGCCACGGCTGTGAGGTCACAGACGGTGCGCCGGGAGCCGGTGTCCCTGGCAATGGCCAGCGCCTCTCGGGCCGTGGTAGCGGCGGGTTCGACCTGCCCGGCGGCGAGTTGGGCTTGGGCCAGGCGGCTGAGCGCCCGGCCACGGTCACGGCGGTAGACGGCTGGCAGCTCGGGCAGCACGGTGTCGTAGAGCTGGATGGCCCGGGCCGGTTGGCCGAGGGTCAACCAGGCACTTGCGCGTTGGAGCTCGATGTAGCTATCCGTGCAGAACGAGCCGTGGCCGTCGCGGGCTTCACCGGTGGTGTCGGTGGCGGCCCACTTCCGGGCCTCGTCAAGCTGCTGGTGGGTGCCGGATTCGTCGCCGTCGAGGGCGTGGCCGTGAGCAATCTGCTGGGTGATCGCAGCGCGCATCGCGGTCGGCAGCTGGTCTGACTCGCGCGCGGCGGCCCGGGCGAGGCCGATGACTGCGCCACTGTTGCCGGTGGGCACGGCCTGCTGGCTGCGGCGGAACAGGGTCCAGGTCAGCATGAGGTGATCACCGGCTTCGTGTGCCCAGGCTGCCGCGCGACTGTTCCAGGCATGGGCAGCGGCGAGATCACCGGCATCCTCGCAGAGCCAGGAGGCGGATTCGGCGTACTGGGCGCCGACCGTGATGACGGCAACGCGGGCGCTGTCGCGAGCGGTCAACAGCAGGTTGTCGATGACCTGGAGCTGACCGAGTACCCCACGCAGGGCGTGGCGCGGCCCGAAGCGGTTGTCGATCTGGACGAGTTGGTGCCACTCGTTCCGCAGACGGACGAGCAGATCGTCCACCTCCCCAACGGTGGCGTAGCGGCCGAGCCCGGCGCCCGGGACCATCCGGATGAGCGAGTCGGCGGGCGGGTCGGCGGGCCCTGTGGCCGAAGGGGCGTCGTCCGACGCCCCGCTGTCGGGCTGAACCGCACCAGAGGCGGCGGTCCAGACGCGACGCTCGAACCGCCGCCGGTCTTCGTCACTGGCCCGCCGGAGGGCGGTATCCAGGACCCGCTGCCACTCCGGGCGCGGGGTGCGGTCCGTGCCGGCGGCTTCCCACTTCGAGATGGTGCGCGGACTGGTGCCCAGGTAGGCGGCGAAGTCGCGGACGCTCAAGCGGAGCGCTTCGCGGAGGAACCGGGCCTCCCGACCGGTCCACCGGTCGATGCTCGTCACGCCCATCCCCTGACGTTGGCCTTGAAATGGTTCTGGGTCTCAGCCTACCGATTTCCGGAGTCGGTGAGGGCGACGGAGGTTCCACGGCGTCCACTTTCCCCACGTCAGGACAGCGGGGAGGGTTGACGTCAGCGCCGGGGACGGATTGAGCACTGCGCCTCGTCCGCCCCCGGCGTCGGCCCCGCGAGTTGGGGAGCCAGGGATCGATACCTGACGCCCCCATCGCTTGGAGTGCGCGTTCTCGTAGGCATCACCTGTCTGTCCTTCCCTCGGACGTGAACCCATTACGGACTCCGTTGCGGCTATCCCGCTCGGATCTTCACCAGAGGAACATCGATGATGACCACCCGAACCAATGAGCTCGCCGCCGCCGTCGTCACACTGGCAGGCGGCCGGTGACGGCGATGACCGCGGGGACGCCGTTCGAGGAACTCGTCAAGCCCACCCCGGCGCATGCGGTGGCGATCATTTCCGGTGGCATGGACAGCACGGTGCTGGCCTATCTGCTGCACCACCACGGGACAGCGCTGACTCTGCTGTCGTTCGACTACGGCCAAAGGCACCGTGCCGAGCTGGACTACGCGCGCCGCACCGCCCGGGCACTGGACGCCGAGCATCACGTCCTCGACCTGACGTTTCTGCTGCCGCTGCTGTCCGGGTCAGCGCTGACCGACGCCCGGGTGGACGTCCCGGATGGGCACTACACCGACACCTCGATGCGGGCCACCGTCGTACCCAACCGCAACGCGATCATGCTCGACGTCGCGGTGGCGAGCGCTGTCTCGACCGGCGCCGACGCGGTCGCGTTCGGAGCGCATGCCGGCGACCATCCGATCTACCCCGACTGCCGTCCGGCGTTCCGGACGGCGTACGAGCACACGGCCCGCATCGCCAACGCGGGCTTCATCCATCCCGGGTTCCGTGTCCTGGCCCCGTTCATCCGCTCGGCGAAGTCCGACATCACCGCGCTCGGCGCGCAGCTCGGGGTGCCGTTCGCGGACACCTGGTCCTGCTACAAGGGCGGCTCCACGCATTGCGGCACCTGCGGGACCTGCGTGGAACGCAGGGAGGCGTTCCAGGTGGCCGGGGTCGCAGACCCGACGGTGTACGGCTCCGGGTCACGGGGTCTCGGCGTTCAGGGGTGAGGTAGATGTACCGGATCGGTAAGCGGTTTCGGTTCGAGGCCGCGCATTCGCTGCCCGGCCTGCCGGACGGTCACAAGTGCGCCCGCCCTCATGGGCACAGCTACCTGGTCGAGGTCACGCTGACCACGACGGACGCGCTGAACGGGCCGGGGTTCGTCGTTGACTTCGGCGAGCTGGCCCCGCTCGGCGCGTACCTCGACGCCACTTTCGATCACCGCGATCTCAACTGTGTGCTCGACTCTGTGCTTGACGGTGCGGCGACGAGCGAGAATCTGGCCCGTCACCTGTATCGCTGGTGCTGCGAGCACCTGGTCCTGCCCGGCGGGGTGCGGGTGGAGAAGGTCCGGGTGTCGGAAACGGCGTCCACGTTCGCCGAGTACGCCCCGGCACTGTCAGGACTGCGGTGACCGGCAGAGGCCTGCCGCTGCTGGTGGCCGAGACCTTCGGCCCGACGTTCCAGGGCGAGGGGCCGAGCTGCGGGCAACAGGCGCTGTTCCTGCGGCTGTCGCGCTGCAACCTGGCCTGTCCTCGGTGCGACACCCCGTACACGTGGGACAGGTCGCGGTTCGACCTGCGTGCGCACACTCAGTACCTGACCGCTGCGTCGGTGATCTCGTGGGCGCTGGCGCACTCGACGCCGATGCTCGTGATCAGCGGCGGTGAGCCGCTGCTGCAGCAGCATCGGCTGCTGCCGGTCGTCACGGCGTTGGCGGCGGCCGGTCGCCGGGTGGAGGTCGAGACGAACGGCACCGTCGGCCCGTCGCCGGAGCTGGTGGAACACGTGGCGGCGTTCAACGTGTCACCGAAGCTTGCCTCGTTTGCCAGCGACCGTGATGCCGCACGCCGGATCAACCCGGTCGCGCTCGCCGCGTTCGTCGCGTCCGGGAAATCGGTGTTCAAGTTCGTGGTCGACGGCGTCGCCGACCTCGCCGAGATCGACGACCTGCACACGCGGTTCGGGCTGACCCCGGTATGGGTGATGCCGCAGGGCGTCGCCAGCGACGTCGTGGTGGCCCGGATGCGGGAGCTGGCCGAGGCGGTGTTGGCCCGGGGTTGGAACCTGACCACCCGCCTGCACGTGCTGCTGTGGGAGGACACCAGTGGCCGATGACATCGTGTCACCGACAGGGCTTGGGCGGGGCCGTCGTTCCCGCCAGACCGGGCCGCGCGTGTGGGAAAGCGGCCCTTCGGCGCTGCGTGGCGGGATCGTTCCTGCCGCCCAAGCACCCGCCACGGTAGTGCACCCACAGCCGGCCGCGCACTCCCTGATGCCGTACCTGCTGGACGTACGGCACCTGTCGAGGGCCGCGCGGCTGTGCATGCGTCGCGGGTCCGCTCCGGGCGTGGACGGGTTGACCTGGGCCGGCTACCGGCAGGGACTGCGCAACCGCCTGGCCGCCCTGGCGGACCGGTTGCGGGAGGGTGCATGGACTCCCGATCCGGTGCGGGAGGTGGACATCACCTCGTTCACGGGCAAGGTGTTCACGGCGGTGATCCCCACGGTGGAGGACCGCATCGTGCACCGGGCGATGCGGCTGGCCCTCGACCCGATCCTCGAGCAGCGGGTGCTGCACGACTGGGTCTCGGCCTACCGCCCCGGCCGGAACCGGATCACCGCCTTGCGCCAAGCCGACGCCCAGGTGAGTGCCGGACGGCGCTGGCTGGCCGACCTCGATGTTGCGGACGCGTCGGCCGGTGGCACGGCGGAGCAGTTCGTGGACTGGCTCGCCGAGTACGTCACCGACGGAACCTTCCTCGCAGTGTTCCGCCGTGCGCTGCTTGGCCTGCCGAGCCCGCTGATCCCGGGCAGCGGGCTGTGGCCGGTGCTGTTCCACCTGCGCCTGTCCCAGGTCGACACCGTCCTCGACGGTCGACCGATGGTGCGCTTCGCCGACAACTATATCGCCTTCACCCCGACCCGGGACGACGCCGTCGAGGCGTTCGACGCGATCACCACCGCACTGGCCGTCGTCGACCTGCGACCACACCCACGCAAGAGCTGCCTGCGGCCCCCGCATCTGGCCAACCCCGAAGACCTGTTCCTGATCGACGGATGAGACGACGGATGAGAACGGATGAGAAGGGACACGCCTCATGCACGAACCCGCCGCCCCCGCGGTGCGCTGGGTGCTGGTTCCCGGCGGGACCTGCCGGTACGGGGACGCAGCCAGGCCCCGGTTGATCCCTGACCTGCTCGTCGCGCAAACCCCGATCACCTGGCGGCACTCCGGGAACCTCACCATGGCCGGCGGCGGTGACGACCTGCCGGTCACTGGCATCGACCACGCCGAGGCCGCGCGTCTGGCTGCCGAGGCCGGCGGCCGGCTCCCTACCTCGGGCGAGTGGGAATGGGTGGCCGCCGGGCCGGAGCGCCGCCTCTACCCGTGGGGCGAGGACCCGTGGACACCGGACCGCGCCGTACTGACTGCCGCCGGTCGCGCTCCGCATGGCCCGCAACCCGTGGGCCAACGTGCTGCCGGAGCAGCACCGCACGGGTTACTCGACCTGGCCGGCAACGTCTGGGAATGGACCGCCACCCCGGTCATGGGCGGTGGCTACATCATCCGCGGCGGCTCCTACGCCTCCAAGCCGCTGTACGCCCGGACCACGTTCATCAACGCCGCCCCGGCCGAACGACGCAGCTGCGGCATCTCCGTACGGCCGGTGAAACCCGCATGAGTCATCGACACCTGGGACCGGTCGCCCAACCGATCGCCGCCCAACAGCACACCATCCACCGGCAGGACACCGTCAAGCAGAACGCCGCCCCGGCCGACCCGGCCCAGCACTTGGTCATCGTCGGCTGTTCGGCGGAGAAGACCCCGACCGGACAAGCACTGCCGGCGCTCGACCTCTACGACGGCGGCTGTGTACCGCCGCTGCGCGCGCGGCTGGGCCACCGGTCCCGTCTTCGCGGCCGGGTGCGGTTCCTGTCCGCGCTGCACGGCCTGATCACCGCCGACACCCGGCTACGCACCTACGACCGGCCGCTCGACCCGGCACGCGCCACTGAGCTGCGCCCCCACGTGTGGGCGCAGCTGCGGGCGGAACTGCTCGACACCGGCACACCCACCGACGTCCTGATCATCGCCGAACCGCTGTACCTGGTCCTGATCGCCGACCTGTTCGCCGTGCCCGAGCGGCCTCGCCTGCATTGGATTCCCGACCACGCGCACGGCTGGCCACACGCCGCTGCCGTCCTCGATCGCTGGAACTGGTGAACCATGACCGACTCCCTGGCGCGGGCCATCGCCGCGCACGACAACGACCACACCACCGTCACCGACGCGTTCCAGGCGCGCACCGGACTCGACTGGCACGCGCCCACCCCCGCCCACCTCGGGGCCGGTGTCCGCCTGAGCGTGGTCATCCCGGCCCACAACAACAGTTACAGTCTGCTGCCGGTCCTCGACGCGCTCGCCGAGCAGGCCACCGCGGCCGACGTGGAAGTGATCGTCGTCGACGACGCGTCCAGTGACGACACCCCGCAGATCATCAAGGCACATCCCGTCGTGGACCACGCCGTCCGGCTGACCGTGCAGTCCGGTGCCGGGGCGGCACGCAACGTCGGCGCCTATCTCGCCACCGCGGACACGCTGGTCACCGTGGACGCGGACATGGTCCTGGCCGACCACGTCCTCGCCGACATCGCTGTCCGGGCCCGTCCCGACGCCGTCCTGGTCGGGTTCCGGCACAACCTCACCTACCGGGTCGGTGACGACCACCGCCCGGTCGTCCCCGCCGGAGAACCTGATCTGCAGGCCGACCACCGGGTCCGGTGGCAGGCACCAGCAGGCGTACCGATGTTCTACTCCGGCCAGGTCTACGACGCCGCGTTCGTCGCGCACCCCCTCGATGACACCCGCGACTTCATCGACCTCGGGCACGGCCGGACCTACTACGACTGGGACCTGCCCCGGATGGTCGTCACCGCGCTCACTGCGCTGCCCCGCGCGGCGTTCCAGGACGTCGGTGGCATGCATCCCGCCCTCGACGCGCGGGCGTGGGGCTGCGACGACACCCATCTGGGAGCCGCTCTCATCGCCCACGGCTGCAAGGTCATACCGCTGCGTCAGGCCCGAGGCTGGCACATCGACCCACCCGACGCTGACGCCGTATGGAAGATCAAGCTCGCGGGTCTGCCGGCCCGCATCGCCCTCTTCCGCCAACTGCTGGCCCAACCGTCACCCGGCGGCGCCGCGGCGGACCTGACCCGCCGCGTCGAGGCCCTGCTCCGAGAGGCGGTCACGCTGACATGAGACGCATCTTCGCCGCCCACGCTCACCTCGTCCACGACCCCGCCACAGGAGCGACCTACCACGCACCCGAGCCGCAACTCACCGGACGCCTCCTGCTGGACGACACCATCGCCGCGTCATGGCCCGTCGTGCCGCCCGCCGACCTCGACCGCCGCACACCGGCAAGTGTGTGCTGGTCACCGATCGTGCGCTGCAACCTGCACTGCCCACAGTGCCTCGATGACACCACCGTGCCCGAGCTGCCCACTGCGCAACGCCACCGCGTCGCCGGTGTCCTTGCCGAGGCCGACGTGCTCGGCGTCGACATCTCCGGCGGCGAGCCGCTGCTGATCCGCGACCTGACCGGCCTCGCGTCGATCATCCGCGCCAGCGGACGCACCGCGGTCTCGATCACCACCAACGGTTGGCACCTCGCCCGTCGCGCGAGCGAGCTGGCCGGGTGCGTCGACGCCATCCGGGTCAGTCTCGATGGTCCCGAGCCGGCACGGCACGACGCCATCCGAGGCGCCGGCAGCTTCGCCCGAGCCACCGCGGGTATCCGGGCCGCGGTCGCCGAAGGCACACCGGTACAGATCCAGACGGTTCTCATGCGCCGCACCGCCAGCGACCTACAGGAGATCCTCGACCTGGCCCACCTGCTCGGCGCCGGTGGGTTCACCGCCCTGCAGATGCTCCCCATCGGGGCCGGAGCCGCCCTCGCCGGGGAACTGCTCAGCGACCACGAGGCCGGTGCCGTAGTCGGTGCCCTGCAGGCGCCGGCCGGGCTGCGGGTCAGACTCCGCACGCGCGACGCCGCTGGCGGCTTCACCGTCATCCGCGCGGACGGCCGGGTATGGCGTAACACGGCCGGCGCACTGAGCATCGGCGGCCACCACCCATTGCGCGACGCCCGCGACCTGATCCTCACCGACAGGGACGGCAGCGCATGAGCGAGGAGCCAGGTTGCGGCCCTCGCAATGAAATGCCGGGAAGACGCCGCGGGAGCGAGACCACCGCAAGCTATTCGAGGCGGCTCCGCCGCCAGCGGGTACTCGCCGTCACCGTGCCGGCCTACGAGCAAGCGGTCCGCCTCCTGGCCGTCGCCTCCGTGCGGTTCGGGACGATCAGTGCCGTCATCGGCATCGCCAACGGCGGACTGACCCCGGCCAGCGGCATCGCCGGTGCCCTCGATCTACCCAGCTACCGCATCACCGCCAAGCACAACCCGACCGACGCCATCTACACCGAGGCCACCGGACACGTCACCGTCAACGTGGACACCCTGGCCGCTGACCTCAACGAGCGGAAGCTCGCCGGCACGGTCCTGCTCGTCGACGACATCTGCGGCAGCGGCGCCACCTTCACCGCCGTCCTGCCCACAATCGGTCCACACCGTCAGCCCGACACGCTGATCCGCACCGTGGCGCTGTGCCGCAACGCCGGCACCAGCCTCGACCCCGACCTGTGGGTATGGACCGTGGACGACTGGGTCCAGTTCCCCTGGGAGCCACCACCACACCCCGGCGTCGCGATCGAAGAGCTGCCGATGCCGACGGTGGTCGAACCGGCATGACCACCGTCGCGTTCGTTCTGGTGTCCTGGCGACCCGACGTCCCCGCCGGCATGGAACGTGCCGTCGCCGCACACGCCGCCGGTCTCACCGCAGCCGGGCACCACGCCGTCATCATCACCGCCGATCACACCGCGCCGTCGAACTACCGGGACGCGACCGTGGCCACCCTGACCGCACTCGACGGCACCTTCCCCTGCGATGACACGACCCTCCGCACCGGCATCCACACCGCCACCGACGAACTGCGCAGACAGCTCGTTACTGTCTTCGCCCGCGAGCGGGTCGACGTCGCCGTCTACGTGGACGCGTTGTGGGGACTGGGTGCCGTCATGCCCGCCTACCCGAACACCCGGAACGTGCTCGCGGCCCACGTCGTGGGGCACGACACCGACCTACACGCCGCGCTGGCCCGTCAACCGGAGGCAGTCATCGCCCCGTCCGCCACCGTCCTGGCCCAAGCCGCCCGCCGGGGCTACGACACCAGCACCTGGAAGATCGTCCCCAACGCGCTGCTCACCGAGCCCGAACCCCCGCCACCACACACTCGCGACCAGCTGCGCCAGCACGGCCCCATCCGGGTCCTGGCCCGGCTCGGACCGGAGAAGGGGATCGCCGAACTCCTCACCCCCCGCACCCAGCCCGACCGGCCGATCGAGGTGGTCCTCGCTCACGCCCCGTTCGAGATCATCCCCGGCAACCAGGAGCACTTGCTCCGCCGGTGCCAGGCGTTGATCGCCGACAAGGCCGCAGTCACCATCCAGCAGGGCAAGACCTGGGACGAGGTCCCGACCTGGCTCGGCGGCGCAAGCCTGGTCATCGTGCCCTCCCGCGCCGAGACATTCGGCCTCGTCGCGCTGGAGGCCATGGCCGCCGGAACCCCCGTCGTGGCCCACGACATCGGGAACCTGCCCACCCTGATCGGCGACGCCGGCGTCCTCGTCCCGCACCAACACGGCCCCGACGGGCTGTGGCGTGCCTCCCGGGAACTGCTGGCCGACGCGGTAACCTACCGGCGAACGTCACGGGCCGCGTACTACCGCTCGCGGGACTATTGGCCCGCCCTTGTCGCTAACCAACTGCTAAAGGTGGTGAGCTGATGGGCGGAACAGTCCTGCCCTCCGTACGCGAAACACCCCCGCTCCTGCTCGTGGACGGCCACAACCTGCTCTGGGGCGCCACATTCGGTTTCCCCGCCGAAATCCGCTCCCGCGACAAGACCCGACTGCTCACCGGCCTGTTCGGGTTCTTCGCGCTCCTGCGGGTCGCCATCCGCGAAGACCTGCCCGAGCCGCCAGAAGTCATCGTCGTCTTCGACGGCCAGTACGGCGGCACCGAACGCAAAGCGGTCGACCCGGCCTACAAGGCTCAACGCCCGACCGACGACGCCTCGCTCGCCCCGATCCAGTTCCTACCCGACGTCAAACGCGGCCTCGACCACTGCGGCATCGCCTGGACCGAGATCGACCACGCCGAAGCCGACGACGTCATCGCCGCCCTCGTCCATGCCACCCTGCCACCGCGGCCGATCCTGCTCATGTCCCGAGACCGCGACTACTACCAACTCGTCACCGACCGGGTCAGCGTCCTCAACACCAAGATGCGCCCGGGACATCGCCACATCGGACCCGCCCAGGTCTTCGAGCGCCACCAGGTCACGCCCGTGCAGTGGGCCGACTTCCGTGCCCTCACCGGAGACCCCGCCGACAACATCCCCGGCATCCGAGGAGTGGGTGCCGTCACCGCCGCCGCCCTGCTCGCCGGCGGCCTCACCCTCGATGACCTGGCAGCGTCAGGCAGGCTGGACGCCGGGCGAGGCCGGACCGTCAGAGAACAGTTCGACCTCGCGGTCAAATGGCGCGACATGATCCGCCTCAACCACGACATGGCCGTGCCCCTGAGCCCCGCCGGCCAAGTCAGCCCGCTGCTCCCAACGCCCGCTGACATCGTCGAAGCGCTCGACCTTTGGTGATCCTGTCGACCTTGCCAACCCTGCTGACTGTCATGGCCCACCCAGACGACGCCGAACTCTGGGCCGGCGGCACCATCGCCAGACACGTCCACGCCGGCGGAACAGCCACGATCGCCGTCCCCAAGCACGACCCCGCCCGAATTGCCGAAGCAGAGGCCGGCGCACACATCCTCGGCGCCAGCCTGTATCTACTCGACGTGCTCTCGCCCGCCACCGTCGGGCAGCTGCTCACGGACCTCCGAGCGGAGGTCGTCATCACCCACTCCACCAACGACATCCACCCCGAGCACCGACGCTGCGCCGAACACCTTCTCGAGGCGCTCCCCGACGTCGTCGTCGCCACCGGGAACCCCAGCCGCATCTACCACTGCGATGGCTACAACAACCTCGACCAGCACGGTGAACCCCTGAAACTTCCCACCATCATCGACGTCACCGATCACTGGTCGACGAAGATCGGCGCGCTGCGGGCCCACACGTCACAACCGATCCTCAATCACTTCGGGCCAATGGCCGATGCGTTGTCCCGGCTACACGGAATGAGGATCGGAACCCCACGAGCTGAAGCGTTCCGCCCGCTACCCGTACTCGGCCGCGTGCCAACAGCGGCATCCCTCTGACAACCCTCCCGGTCGATGCCCTGGCAGATCGAGCACCATTGCCGGGCCCAATCCTGCGGCGGCCCCGGCCTCCCCTCTGCCCTACCAGGGGAGACCGGGGCCCCCGCGCGGAGCCGACTGGACTAGCCGATCAGATCATGGAACTCGCGCTTGTCCATGCCGTCCAGGAAGGCGGCCCACTCGCTCTCGGTGAAGCGGAGCGTCGGCCCGTGCGGGTCCTGACTGTGGCGAACCTCGACGGCGCCGTCGTGCCCGCGCACTTCGACGCAGTCACCCTGGCCGCCGCTCCTCCGGGCCGTGCGCCACTCAGTGTTGTTGATCATTCGTACTCCCTTATTGGAACGGACTGCTCGTACAGCCGTGCGTAAGCCATCCGGTACGTCTCCAGCTCCGGTCGCTTCTCCCGGTAGAGCGCCCCCGTGTCCAGCTCGAGGTAGACGATGTCGGGGTCTTCCTCGTCGTTGAAACTGAGGATTGTGAACGGCGAGAGCGCCGGCCGGGGACCCGCTCGCCACGGGACCACGCCAACATAGATCCCGTCTTGTTCGGCCAGCGACCGGAGGTGGTCGACCTGTTGTCGCATCACCTCCCCCGATCCCACCTCCACCGTTAGAGCGGCAGCACTGAGGATCGCAGTCACCGTGACGAGGCCCTCGGCGGTCCGCTTCAGCATGGCCGACTGCCGTTCCATCCGGACCCGCACCCGATGCGCAACCGTGTCCGCGTCCGCCTGTGGATCCATCTGCGGGATGACGGCGCGGGCGTAGCCCTCGGTTTGGAACAGTCCGGCCACGAGTTCGGTGGTCCAGATCTCGACCCCGTGGCTGGTGCGCTCCAAGCCGAGATACAGGCCGAACCAGTCCGGTACGACGCTGCTGTCCTCCCAGAGGCCCTTGCCCTTCGTCTCCTGAGCGAGGGCAACCAGGGCTTCGGTGACGTCTCCCGTGACTCGGTACGTGCGACAGAGGGTGAGCACCGTCCCCGTCTTGACCGCGGCCTGGCCTCGTTCGATGCGCCGGAGAGTGGGAACCGAGATGTCCGCATCCACCACGGCGTCTTCCTGGGTGAGCCCCGCCTGCACCCGCAGGCGGGCAAGGCGGCGCCCCAGTTCGCGCCTCGCGAGGCTCGGTTCCTCAGCCATGCGGCTGAATGTAGCCGTCAAGGCCTGACAGGTCACCATGAGAGGAGAAGATCTTTCACCGATCAAATTGATTCGTTGCAGTTTCACGCCCAGTCTCGGAAGCATGTACGCAGCAGGACCGGCGTGAGGCGCAGTGCCCTATACGTCCCACGCCGGTCCCGCCTCGACAGGGCGACGCGCGCCGGCTCGCGGGTCGACGGGGATCACACGCGCGCGTCCGGGCCGGCAGGGCACCCCAGTCCGGCCTCGCCGCAGATCAGAACCACCAGACCATGAAGAGGGCAGCGCGGTGACCACCACGATTGACGCCGGATGGCTTCCGGACCTCCAGCAACCGACCATCACGACACAGCCCTGGACCGGGGACCTGACGTGGCGAGTCGTGCACCCGGTCCGGTCGGACGACGCCTGGCACAGCGCGGACGCCTGGTTCAACCCCCCAGCCACCGCCATCGCCGTCGTCGTCGGCCTCGGCACGGTCGAGACCTGGATCAATGGGCAACTCGGCGGCCTGGTCGAGCGGTACGAGCTGCGGACCTGGCTCGCCCACGGGACGGGCGCGCTGACCGCGGGCAACGGCGTCCTGTGGACGTCGCGCCCGATGGGCCTGGCCATCGTGGTCGCGGACTGCTCGCCATGGCCGGTGCCCTCCGAGATCGCTACACACCTGGCCAGCCACCTGTGACTCGATTGCCCGTACTGGCCGAACCCCAGAGCGCTCCCGTCGTACCGGCGCGTCGACGTAGGTACGACGGGAGCATCCAACCTGTCCGCCCGGCACTCAGAGGGAAGGACTGACCCAGTGCCCCCCCACGGCCGACGACGTCCGTTCGGCACTCGCCAACTACAAGAGCGCCATCGTCAACGCAGCCAGCGAGGACGACCAGACGCTGACGGTGTACCTGCTGTTCCAGCACAACGCGGACGAGGTCATGGACGTCCTGCGCAACGTCCTCCAGGTGCAGGCGAAGTTCTCTGATCAGACGAAGTCGATCATCCATGTCCGCCTCAGCGAATCGGAAGGCTCCAGCGATGATGCAGACAGGGAGCAGTGACGGCAGTCGCGGTGTCACGATCCCCGGGCAGCGACGCGCCAGGGGTGTGACCGTGCCCTCGCCGGAGGCGGACGTCGAGGCGTCCGTCGAGATGAGGGACGCGGTCACCGGCACGCCGGTCCGGGCCGTCTTCACGTACGCCATGAGCGACCCGCACGCCGTGTGGATCTTCTTCGATGTCGGCGCCGGCGCCGCCCTGCTCCCCTGGGTGATCGGCCGCGACCTCCTTCACAGTGGCCTGTACGACTACCGCGGCTCCACGAGCCTGGCGGGGGACGACGGGGACGTCTCCGTCGAGGCCGAGCACGGCAGCAACCTGGTCTACATCAACCTCCGCTCACCGGACGGCGCCGTCGCCCTGGAGGCCGACAGGCCCGTGATCGCTGGCTTCATGCGGGAGACGGCACGGCGGGTTCCGATCGGCACCGAGGCCGGCATCGCCGTCGGTCTGGTCGAGGAGGCCGTCGAACGGATCCTGGCGAGATAGCAACGACTCGCGGGCGGGCCCTCCAGAACAAGATGGGGCCTGCCCGCGACCGGAGGGTCACGCGGCCCGCGGAGACGGCGAGGAAGATCCGACCGCACCTATAGTGCGGTGACCACCAACGTTCACCGGCTACGCGTGCCGTCGCATCCCGCCTGGCGGCGTTGTCGTCGTCGCCCGTACAACACCGGTACGGGCTCCTCCTCCGCCTTGCCAGCCGGGCGCGACGACCCGCTCGCCACGGCGAACGTTGGTGGTCACCGCACTAGCGATTTGACTTCACAGGGTGACTGATCGATCACAGCGTCGTGATGAGGTTGAACTCACCATGGCTACTCGAGATAGACCACCTTCACGGAATTGATTTCTCGCGTGGGGGTGAGCGTGCTCGACAGAGGCTCGCGTTCGCTGGCAGCGGTTGCGCTCGGTGTCATTGCCGCTGCGTCGTTCTTCGCACTGGGCGCCTGCTCGACGGGCGCCGATGAGCGGGAGGGCCGGTCGTCGACGACGACCTCCGCCGCACCAGGTGTGTCGTCATCGCCCAGCGCGTCGGTTTCCGCCGAGGACGCGGCACGTCGGGAGGCCGTTGCGGCCTACCGGGGTATGTGGGCGGACATGGCTGCGGCGGGTGAGTCGGCGGATCACAAGTCACCCCTACTTGCCCGCCACGCGACCGGGGCCGCTCTGACCCAGATCGTGCAGAGTCTGTACACCCAGGCACAGAAGGGGCAGGTCAGCCGCGGACAGCCGGTTCTTCATCCGCGCGCAGGCGAAGTTGACCTCTCGACCACGCCGGCGAAGGTCCTTGTGGAGGACTGCGCCGACAGCAGCGGTTGGCTGCTCTACACCCGGGATGGAAAGAAGGTCAACGACGCGCCGGGCGGCAGACGGAGCATCTCCGCTGACGTCCGTGGAACCGGGACGACATGGCGCGTCGTGGACTTCCGCGTTCGGGGGGTCGGGTCATGCTGATCCGCCTGCTGCCGGTGGCGCTCCTGGCCGGCGCGCTCGTGATCGCTCCAGCCTCCGCAGCCCTGGCTGATGACCCGTGGATCTACACGGACTGCGAGGACGGGCAGAGTCCGACGTGTACGACGTCGGCGGGCACGAGTAAGCAGAAGCCGGGAAAGAGTGGGCGTGCACGCGAGGGGTCGGCTCGTCCGGCGGGTGGTCCGCGCGTATGCAAAGACATGGCGGGCACGGTGCTGTCCTGCTCGAATCCGGACTTCGGTGAATGGGAGGACAGCAGCAGTTGCTATCTGCGCCCGGCCTCCCCGGCGGAGGCCCAGGTTGCACCTTTCGAGGAGGCCGGTGAAGGGCCGGGCGGCTGGTTCCAGGCGACGTGCTTCGGGTACCAGGGGACTGGCGGCGCCTTGGTGTGGCGGCCGACCGCGGAGGGCACTGGGGCGCCGGCGCCCCCTCCGCCGGTGGTGATCGCGCGGCGGGCGGTGGACATGCTCGAGTTGACGTCACCGGTGATTGGGGCCAGTCCATCACCGGAGGCTGAGCAGTTGGTGCAGTTGCCGACGTGGTTGTGGGTGCAGCCGGGCTCCTGGGCGCCGCAGTCGGCGACGGCTTCGGTTCCTGGCGTGTCGGTGACAGCGACCGCGACGCCGACAAAGGTGACGTGGTCGATGGGAGACGGCAACTCGGTGGTGTGCCGCGGGCCGGGTACGCCGTTCTCGGCCGGTGGTGATCCGCGGGCGGAGTCACCGACCTGCGGACACACGTACCGGCAGTCGTCAGCGGGCCAGCCGGACTCGGCCTTCGCGGTGACGGCCACGATGTCATGGTCGATCACGTGGGCCGGCGGTGGGCAGGAGGGCGGCCTGCCCGCGCTCGAAACGACGAGCGAGACGGCGTTTCGCGTGGCCGAGTCCCAGGCTCTCGTCGGAACCGGGGCCGGATCCGGCTGAGCTGGTCCGGTCGGCGTGCAGTTGACCTCCCTTCTCCTTCCTGACACCCCCGTCCGCCCTGACACCCCCGTCCGCCACCGATGACTGCCTGACCACTCGTCCTTCTGCGTTGGAGTCGCTTCGTGGATACCTCCTTGCCAGATTCACCTCGTGCCCCGGCCGACGCGACGAACGCCCGGCCTACACCTGGCGCACCTGGCTCACTGGCCTCGCCACGGTCTCGGGCCCCTGGCTCAACGCCTGGGGCCGGGCCTGGGTCGCACCCGACGAGAAGAGGGCCGGGCCAGGCACTGCCGCTGGGCCGTGGCGGCTCGGTGTCCGCGCCGTTGGCGGCACCGCGCCTGGCGGCAGTCGGCCGGCGCCGCAAGCTGCCGCACTTGTTGCTGGGCGTGTTGCTGGTCGTGGCGTGTGGCGCGGTGTCGTACTTGGGTTCGGCACGGGCCTCAGGGCGGGTTCCGGTCTTGGCGGTGGCCAGGGACGTGGCGGCCGGTCAGGTGTTGACCGCGGCCGATGTACGGGTCGTGCGTGTCGCGGCCGGGACGGACGTTGCCACGATCCCGGCGGGCGACGCCCAGGCCGTGGTGGGCGCCACCGTGGCGATGCCCCGGCCGGCCGGGGCGTTGCTGTCCCCTGCGGATGTGGGCGCGCCGGGGTTCCCGCCAGAGGGCAAGGCGGTCGCCGCGGTGGCGTTGAAGGCAGGGCAGTTCCCGCCGGACCTGACCGCGGGCACCAAGGTGGCTGCGCTGATCCCTCCCAGTGAGCAACCCGCCGCCACTCGCTCGGGCAAGGCCGGCGGATCCGGGACCTCCACCGGGGCAGCGGCTGGTGCGCGGTCCGCGTGGCTGCCGGGCGTCGTGATGGCGGTCGGGGCGGACTCTTCGGGCACCGGTGTGACGGTCGTGTCGCTGCTGATGGACCAGAACGCCGCGTCCGCCGTCGGTGCGGCCGGCGCCGCAAGCGCGAACGGTGCCGGGAACGGCGCGGTCAGCCTGGTGCTGCTGCCGCCTGGTACCGACGTTGAGGGTGGGTGAGCGCGGTGATGGTCGTACTTGCGTCGGCGAAGGGCTCGCCTGGGGTGACCACCACCGCGGTGGCGTTGGCCGCCACCGCACCGGCCGGGCACCGGCAGGCCGTGCTGGAGCTTGACCCGTCGGGTGGCGATCTGGGGCCGGCCTTCGGATTGGCCGCCGAGCCCGGATTGGTCAGCCTCGCCTCGGCCGCACGTCGCGATCACCGGCCCGGGCTGGTGTGGGAGCACTTGCAGCGGCTACGGGGCGGCCTGGCGGTGGTGGCAGCTCCCGCGGGCGCGGAGCAGGCGGCGACCGCCGTCGACGTCCTCCTGGCCTCGCCCGCGCTGCGGACCCTGCACCATCCCGGACAGGGCCACCCCCGAGCAGGCAACGAGGAGGCCGAGCGGGCGGACGAACACGTGGCCGCGCAGGTGCGAGAGGGCGGGCTGTGGGTGGATGCCGGCCGTCTGCCACCTCACTTGATCCGAGGGGCGGGCATCACCCGGCTGCTTGGTCAGGCGGACATCGTGCTGCTGGTGGTGCGCAACGACTCGGCGGGCATCGCGCACGCCGCCGCGCGCCTGGCGTCGGTGAGCTCCGCCGTCGGCGAGGGGTCGGCCGGCTCCGCGGCGGGTGTGTTGAGGCTGCTGCTGGTGGGGTCCGGTGGGTACCCCGCCGCAGAGGTCGCGCAGGCATTGGGGACACCGGTCGCCGGGACGCTGCCGTGGGATCCGCGTGCGGCTGCCGTCCTCGCGGGCCGCCCGGCCCGCCGGGTCAGGAACCTCGGACGGCTGCCGTTACTGCGGGCAGCTGCCGTCATCGTTGCCCGGCTCACCGCGGAACCCCGTTACGCCCCAGCCACCGCGCTCGGCCATCGCCGAAGCCCAGGCCCACACCCAAGGCACGAGCCGTCCGCCGGCCCATCGCCCTCGACATCTGAATCCATACCTGACACGGCGTCCGGTTCGGTGCTGGGCGCATCGGCCGATGCGCCGGTTGCAGCCGTGGTGAGGGAGGAGGCGCGGCCGTGAGCATAGATCCCGGCGACTTCGGCAGCGGTCTGGGCAGCGCTCTCGACCCTGCCGGGCGATCACGATACGACGCCGTCGGCGTCACCGGCCACGGCGCTGCCGAGGCTCTGCTCGGCTCGGGCGCGAAGGCCCTGCCCGACAGTGGTGGCGCCGCCGATGGGCTGCCGGGTGAGCGTGAGCTGGTGGCGCGGGTGCGCAGGCAGGTCGCCGACCGGCTGACCGCACACGTCCCCCAGGCCTCGGATGGCCGGGCGGCCGGCGAGCTGGGTGGCGCGCAGGACGGCGTCCTGGGTGACGCGGAGGGCCGGGACGCGGGGTGGGCATTGATCGGTGAGGTGTTGGACGAGCACGCGCGTGAGGCGATGCGCACCGGCGGGGGCGTGCTGGATCCGGATGTCGAGGCGCGGGTGGCCCGCCGGGTGTTCGACGAGCTGTTCGGGCTGGGCGGGTTCAGCCCGCTGTTGGCGGACCAGTCGATCGAGAACATCGACGCCAACGGCTGCGACGTGGTGTGGGTCCGCTACGCAGATGGCAGCCGGGCCCAGGTCGGGCCGGTCGCGGACTCCGACGCCGAGCTGGTTGAACTGATCCGGATTCTCGCTGCGCGCAGCGGCGCGGAGGAACGCCGGTTCGACCGGGGCGTCCCTGTGCTGAGTGTGCCGCTGCCGGACGGGTCTCGCCTGTTCGCGGTGATGGCGGTCTCGCGGCGCCCTTCGGTGTCGATCCGGCGGCACCGCCACCCGACCACCACCTTGGAGCAGCTACGCCACCTGGGCATGATCGACGCCGGGTTGCAGGACTTCTTCAACGCGGCGGTCCTGGCCCGCAAGAACATCCTCGTGGCCGGCGGCACGAACCTCGGCAAGACGACGCTGCTGCGCGGGCTCGCCTCGGCGATCCCGCCCCACGAGCGCTTGATCACCATCGAGGACGCCTACGAACTCGGCCTGGACCGCGACCATGCCGCACATCCCAACGTCGTCCCGATGCAGGCGCGGGAACCGAACATCGAAGGGCAAGGCGAAGTCACCCAGTCCGACCTGGTGCGGTATGCGCTGCGGATGTCGCCGGACCGGGTCATCGTCGGCGAGATCCGCGGCCCCGAGGTGATCCCGATGTGCAACGCGATGAGCCAAGGCAACGACGGATCGATGGGAACAATCCATGCCTCGGACTCCCGCGGGGTCTTCGCCAGGTTGGCCGCGTACGCGATCCAGGCACCCGAACGGTTGCCGCTGGAGGCCACGAACATCCTGATCGCCAACGCCGTCGACCTGATCGTCCACCTTGCCTGGTCTGACGGTGTCCGCGTGGTCTCCTCGGTCCGGGAGGTGGTGGACGCCGACGGCTCGATGGTCGTGTCCAACGAGGTCTTCCGCCCTGACGCCACGGGCCGCGCCGTCCCCGGCGTCGCGCTACGCCCGCGCACCTTGGACGACCTCGTCGACGCCGGCTACGACCACACCCTCCTGCAACGCCCCGAGGGCTGGTGGACGTCATGACGGCCATCCTGCTTGCCATCCCCGCCAGGACCGTCATGGCCCCTGAGCCCACCGTCCTGGCCGCCATGCACGTCGCGGCAGACATCCCGGCGGGTGGCATTGCCGGTGGAGTTCCTGGCGGGCCGGTGGTGGCGGTGGCGTGCGGGGTCGGCTTCGCTGTGGGCCTGCTGCTGATCGCCTCCTGGGTGCTCGGCCCCCAGGCCGACGACACCGACAACACCGACGGCGTCGACGACGCCGACCACCGCGACCACCGTGCAGTCCGGTCCTGGCCGGGCGCGGGCGCGGGTGCGGGTGCGGGCGCGGGTGCGGGCAACGGGGTCGAGGACGGTCGGTCCGGGGCTGGTTTGCGGCTGGCTGGCGCGCTCGGTGCAGCGGTGGCCGTAGGCGCGTTCACGCGATGGCCAGTCGCCGCCTTGCTGGCCGGCGTGGGGGTGTGGGCGCTGCCGCAGCTGCTGGCCGGTGACCCAGGCACCAAGGCCCGGGTGACGCGAGTGGAGGCCATCGCCTCGTGGACCGAGATGTTGCGTGACACTCTGGCGGCTGCCGCCGGACTGGAACAGGCCATCGCGGCAACCGCGGCGACGGCGCCCGCGGCCATCCGCCCGCAAGTGCAGGCCCTGCAACAGCGGATCGAGAGCGGCGAACGCCTTACGGTCGCGTTGCGGGCCTTCGCCGACGACTTGGACGACCCAGCCGCGGACCTCGTCGTGGCCGCACTGGTGCTGGCCTCCCAGCACCGGGCGCGGCAGCTCGGGGACCTGTTGGCGAGCCTGGCGACCGCGTCCAGGGAACAGGTCACGATGCGCCTTCGGGTGGCTTCTGGCCGGGCCCGGACCCGGACCTCGGTCCGCCTGATCATCGGGGTCACGCTGACCATGGCCGGCGGGATGGTCCTGCTCAACCGCTCCTACCTGCAGCCGTACAACACCCTGCCCGGCCAGCTCGCGCTGACTGGCATCGGGCTGCTGTTCGCGACCGCACTGGCCTGGCTGGGGCGGATCGCCACCATCGCCGAACCCGCTCGCGTCCTGACCGGCCTGAACACCCTCACCGCCCGCAGTCCCGCAGTCACCCCCGACGGTTCGGCTGGCGGCTCAGGCGGCGGCTCAGGTGTCGGCTCAGCCGCTGATTTCCGTGTCGTGGGCGGCAATGAGCGTCCCGGCGGCAACCGCGGCGAGGTTCCGACGCGAGCAGTGGCGCCCCCGTACAGACCCGGGCCGCCGGAGGGGTGGGCTCGGTGATGAACACCTTCCTGCCGGTGCTGTTCGGCGTCGGGGTCGGGGCCGGCCTGTGGCTGATCGTGGCCGGGCTGGCGCCGCCGAAGCCCACGCTGGTCCAAGTGCTGACCGCCGCCCTGACCCCGCCGCCCGCTCGAGGACCAGCGATCGTGACTCGCGCGGAACAGGGCTGGGTCAGCCGAACCGGCAGACCCGCCGTCGCCGTCCTCGCCGGATTCGGTCTGCCGAGACGCTCGGTGCACAAAGACCTGGCCGTGCTCGGCCGGCCGATCGAGCAGCACCTGGCCGAGCAGGCCACCATGGCACTGGCCGGGCTGCTCATGCCATGGCTGGTGACCGCCGTGATGGCCGTTGGCGGCGTGCAGATCCCCGCGACGATCCCGTTGTGGGCCGCGCTCGGTCTGGCGGTCTTGGGGTTCTTCACCCCGGACCTCGGCGTGCGTTCCGACGCCAACAAGCGCCGGGCCGACTTCCGCCACGCCCTCTCCGCGTTCCTTGACCTGGTGGTGATCTCCCTCGCCGGCGGGTCCGGCGTGGAAGGCGCCCTGCAGGACTCCGCCAGCGTGGGAACCGGGTGGGCATTCACCCAGATCCGCCGCGCCCTGGCCTCGGCGCGGCTGGCCCGCGTGCCGCCGTGGCAGCTGTTGGCCCGCCTGGGTGAGGAACTCGACGTCCCCGAACTCGTCGAACTCGCCGCCAGCGTGTCTTTGGCCGGCAGCGAGGGCGCGAAGGTCCGCTCCTCCCTGGCGGCCAAGGCCGCCGCCCTGCGCGGGCACCAGCTCACCGATGCCGAAGCCGAGGCCCAGACCGCTACCGAGCGCATGAGTATCCCCGTCGTCCTGCTGTTCGGCGGCTTCCTCGTCTTCATCGCCTACCCCGCCGTCACATCAGTGTTCACCGCCCTCTAATCCCAACCCGATGCACGACCCTCACGATCGGAGGCACCCCCGATGATCAGCAACCTGCGACCCCTGCTCACCTTCATGGGCGTCCTGCGCGAGCACCTTCGTGACGTGAACGCCGAACGGCGGGAGCACCCCGACGCCGGCTACTCCGCCGAAGCCGTGCTCGTCACCGCCCTCCTCATCAGCTTGGCCCTCGGCGCGGTCGGCCTCATCGTGCAGGGCGTCATGGGCAAGGCCGAAACGATCAACTACGGCTGATGGCGCCATCCATCACCCTCCCCTCACCTCCACCGGTCACCAGACCGCCGACCGGACCGGGGACCGGACCCGCCACCGGATACGAGTGGGCCTCGCCGACGCCGGCCGACCTTGACCGTCGTCCTGCCAGGACGAGGCCCGCCACGGGACCGAGGTGCGGCTCCAGCGACCACGGCGCAGTGTCCGCGCAGCTGGTCATCGCGACGCCGCTGCTGCTACTGATGCTGCTGCTGTCGGTGCAGATGGCGGTATGGCTGCACGCGGTCCACATCGCCCAGACCGGTGCCGCTCAGGCGCTGGCCGCCGCACGGGCCGAGGACGGCAGCGCTGCGGCCGGCCGCGAGCAGGCGGGCCTGGTGCTGGCCGAGCTCGGTAGCGGTCTACTGATCGACCCGCATGTGGAGGTGACCCGCAACGGCACCGAAGTCCACGCCCAGATCACCGGAACCGCCCAGGTCGTCGTACCTGGCCTGCGGCTTCCGGTGAACACCGTCGCCCACGGCCCGGCCGAAGCCTGGACCACGGAAGCGGCCACCACATGAGCCTGCGCCCGCGCAGCAACCGCTGCCGATCCGCATCCCCGAACGCAGTCAGGGACCGAGACCGAGACAGCCGGCGCAACCGAGCCCGGGATAGCGCTCGGGGGGCGGCAGCGGTCGAGGCGACCTTGATGGCCCCACTGCTGATCCTGATGTTGCTGTTCGTCGTCGCGTGCGGGCGGCTGGCGCACGCGCACCTGCGAATCGGCGACGCAGCCCACTCGGCCGCCCGCGCTGCGTCCCTCGCCCGTGACCCGGCCGCCGCGACCCGCGCCGCAACCTCAGCCGCCCACGCCGCGCTCCCTATCGGGGCCAGCTGTACCCAGGCTGACATCGCCGTCGACACCTCGGCGTTCACCCCTGGCGGCTCCGTCACCGTCACGGTCACCTGCACCGTCAGCCTCGCCGACCTGACCAGCCTGTCACTGCCAGGCGGCGCCTCCACCCAATCGGCCTCGTTCACCTCACCGATCGACACCTGGCGCAGCATCCAAGGTCAGCCGTGACTGCGACGCCAGCACGAGAGACCACGCACCCGAGCTCCAGCTCTCGTCCGAGGGCCCAGGCGAGGGGCCAGTTGGCAGATCACCCGCCCACCGGTCGGCCGTCACGGCCACGCCAGGTGATCCGCGAGCGCTCGGCCAGACACCGGGATGAGGGACAGGTCACCGCTTTCGTGGTCGTGATGATGGCCGGTCTGCTCGTCGTCGCAGGTCTGGTCCTGGACGGTGGCCTGGCACTGCGCGGAAAGGTTCGCGCATTCAACGAAGCGCAGGAAGCCGCCCGTGCCGGGGCGCAATGCATCGATCTCGCGGCGTACCGTGCCGACGGCCACGTCGTCCTTGTCCCTGGCGAGGCCGTAGCCGCCGCCCGCAGCTACCTCGCGGCGGCCGGCAACCCCGACGCAGCGACCGCGCCCGTCACTGTGGCAGGGGATGAGGTGACGGTCACCGTGACCCGGACCCAGCCCACCCAACTACTCACCCTGACCGGACTGACCTCGATCACGGTCAGCGGCTCGGCCAGCGCGCGGGCCGCCCACGGTGTCGAAGGACCACAACCATGACCCGTCCCGTAACACCTCGAGAAGCAGCCGCGCGGCCACCAGGTCGGCGAGGAAGGTGGCTCGATGCGGCCGCGGCCGGCGGCCGGGTTGTCCATGCGGCAGCGGCGGTCGCCGTGCTGGTCGGTCTGCTGGCGGGTGTGCCCTGGCTGCTGTGGCACCTGGCCGGCTGGCCCCTGCCCCGTCAGATCCCCACCGGCGCCGAGATGCTGACCGTCCTCGGCCAGCCGATGAGCGAGGTGCTGCTGGGCAACGTCCTGGCCTGCCTGGCGTGGCTGGCTTGGGCTGCGTTCGCCATCGAGACACTGCTCGCGACGGCCGCCGCGGTCGGGCAACTGCGCCGCGGCGTCTACGCCGCGGGTTTCGGCGGACACGACTTCAACAGCAGCGAGAACGGGCCGAGTTCGCGCCCAACCGGGCGGTTGGCGACAGCGCTGGTCGGTGCAGTGGTCCTGGCGATCCTCGCCCTTCGCCCCAGCGGCCACGTCCCCCTGTCCGCGGACGCACCAGGAGGCGCCGCCGTGGTGGCCTCGCTGACCGTCGGAGCGGCCTCTGGTGGCGACACGGGCCACGCAGGAGCGGACCTCGTAGCGACCCAGCACGCGCTCCCCGACGCGGGCCCAGACCCTGGACGCGAGGGGATCCGGCGCGGGGATACCCAGAGCCTCAAGGCCGGGCGCAGCGAGGAGCCCCGCCCGGACCCCGCGGTGCGCCACGTCGTCGTGCGCCCTCCCGACGGCCGCGTTCACGACAGCCTGTGGCGGATCGCCGAACGGGAACTGGGATCGGCGCGCCGTTGGGGCGAACTCCATCGGTTGAACGCCGGCCGGCTGCAGCCCGACGGCCGACGCCTGATCGACCCGGACCTGATCTACCCCGGATGGATCCTGCGCCTTCCCACCGACCCACCGGCAGAGAAACCCGCAGCGGGCGACCGCTCCCAGACCGTCCCGTCACCCCCAGTCCCGCCCCAAGGCGAGGCCCCGTCAAGCATTGAGCCGACAACCCCGCCCGCTACCACTCCATCGCGCGTGGCCCCGGACATCGCACCCGGGGACACCCGACCGGAGTCACCAGACCCGGCAAGCCAGGCGCCGGTTCCCCGCGCCACCGCACCGGCCACCGTACCCACCCGGGAACCCGTCCCGGGCTCAGGCCCGACGTCACGTTCCGACGATGGCGCCCCCGCCCACGGCGACACCGAGCCGGGTCAGGACGTCGGAGTGGATCTGCCCTCGGGTGGCTGGGTCGGGCTCGGCCTCGCCGCCGCCGTGAGCGCCGTGCTGACGATGGCGCGGCTGCGGCGTCGCCGGCACGCCACCCAAAACGCCACGGCGACCTTCCGGCTCGACCCCGCCATGCCGCCCACGGACCCACCACCGCCCGTCGTCCAAGTCCTGCACCAAGCCCACCTCGCCCATCTCGCCACGCTGCACGCGGCCACCGGAGACGCCTCCCGACAGCCCGCGGTGCAATTGGCCGTCACCGTGCACCGTGAACGCGGGCGCGCGGAAACCAACCACGCCGACCCACCGGAGCGGGACGAGCCGCCTCCCGCGCTCGCCACGGGCCCCGCGCGGACGCAACCACCCGAGACGGCTGCCGAACCCGCGGCGCCCTCACCAGCCGGGAGCCTCCACCTGGAGCCGGGCACCGAAGACGCGAGCGCCGGAGGGCAGCGCCGGAGCGATCGTGACCTGCTTGCGCCAACGTCATACGTCGTGACGGTCGGCGTCCGCAATGGCCAACCGTTCAACCTCGACCTCGTCGCCGCTGGCGGATTGGGCCTGTCCGGCGAGGGAGCCGACGGCGCGGCACGGGCACTCCTCGCCACCGTCCTGGCACACGTGAAACGACCACGCAGCGGCCCAGAGGTGGCCGTCGTGATTCCGCGGCCGGACGCGACGCGACTTCTCGGCCGGCAATGGGCCGACGCCCCGCCCCCGCTGATGCGGGTCGTCGACGATCTGGATCACGCCCTGGACCTGCTCGAGGTCGACCTGCTCACTCGACGCAGGCAACAGCTCCAACCCCAGCCTGCTGCCCACGGACCCCTGCAACTTCTGCCCGGGCCGGAGCCCAAGACCGAGTCCGACCCGAGGTCCGAGCCGGGACCGGAGTCGCCCCTGCTGCTGCTGATCGCCGACCCCGTGACAGCGCGGGCGCGCGTGGAAGCGGTCCTCACCCTGGGCCGGCACGTACGAGTTTCAGCCGTCCTGCTCGGTCACTGGCCAACCGGCGTGACCTACGAATGCGACAGCAGCGGCAACGTCACCACCAGCGCCGCGGCCGGCGAGCCCAGGACGCACACGGAAGCGGGCGACGTGCCGGACTTCGGTGAAGCCGGGAACCTCCGACTGTTCACCATGTCATCGACTGAGGTCAGCGATCTCTTCGCGGTCATGCAGGACGCCTTCAGCCCTTCACCGACACCACACTCGACGGTCAGAGGCCAGACGTCGCACCCGCTTACGGGAGGTCACAAAGGAGCGCATCCTGGCGTTCGAGGAAGCCGCCCGGCCGGCGGCGACGGTGCAGACCGTGCCGGGCAGCCGGTGGTCGAGCGGCAGCTGCCCCGTCCCGAGCCGCTCGCGCAAGGCGAGGCTCGCCACCACGCTCCCGACTCGGTCGGTACCGAAAGGCGACCAGCCGAGGCACGGCCGGCGCTACGACTGTTGTCGTCGGATCCACCGGCAGCAGTGCGGGCCACACCCGCACCACCCCAGAGGCCGCATCAGACGACGCCGCATCAGGCGCCGTCGATGCCGCAGGCTCCATCCCCGAAACAGACCTCGGTGGGACCGGAAACGGACCCGCCGCAGGCTCGCACGCCGGAACCGGAACCCCAGTCGGCCGCTGTTCAGCCAACGGCGAGCCTGGTTCTGGACGGCTGGCAGAACGCCGCACCGGCGGGTACGGAGCAGTGGTCACCACCGGTACAGGTGTCCGTCCTGGGTCAGCTGCGGCTGCACGTACGCGGCGTGGAACTGCGGCACGGGCTGCGCGGCAAGTCCCTGGAGTTGCTGCTGTACGTGCTGCTGAACCCTGCCGGTGCCAGCTCCGAGGCGATTGCCGAGGCCCTGTGGCCCGGCCAGGCCCAGGGCGCGGCATCGCTGCGATCAGCGATGAAGCGGCTGAGAGCACAGCTGAGGTCCGTCACCGGCATGCGCGAGCAGATGTTCATCATCCACTCCTCCAGTCGGTACCGGCCTGACCGTCGACTGCTCACCTGCGACGCCTGGGATTTCGAAGCCGCCGCCCGCGCCGCCACCGAGCCAACCTCAGGCGACGCTGCGGTCGAGGGCCGGGAGCTCGACGGTGAGCGGGCTCCCGCGCTGCGGCAGGCGGTCGCGTTGTACGGCGGCACGCTGCTGGACGGCGTCGATCACCCGTGGCTGGAGCCGTACCGGGAAGGGCTGCGCCTGCGCGCCCTGCACGTCTTCGTCCGCCACGCCACCACCATCGCCGACGCCGACCCCGAAGCCGCCCTCGCCGCGCTGGAGCGAGCCCTGCCGATCGACCCGACCAACGAGACCCTGTACCGGCGGGTGATGCGCCTGCAAGCCCGCCTGGGCCGCCCCGAAGCCATCTCCGGGACCCTGCACCTCTTGCGCCGGACCCTCGATGACATCGACGAGCTTCCCGAACGCGAAACGGTCGCCCTTGCCAAGGCATTGCAGCATGGCGGCGACGACGGCCCTTCCAGGCGTCCCAGCGGCACGGAACGACCCAGCGGCGCATGACCCCACCACCCGGCACCAAGACGGCTGGCGACCGAACCGACCGGGCCGAGGACGCACGCAACGTTTGGCGCGAATCGCGCGCCGACAAGAAGCCGCTGTCAGGCGCCGCACTCGGCCGCATGTTCGAGCGGTCCGAACGTTGGGGCCGAGACCGCATCGCAGAGGTCCGCGCCCAAGACCTCGCTCAAGCGGCACAGGACATGGGCCCCGCCGACCAAGTCAGGGGACCAGCCGCAGGCCCCAGCGCCAGCGCCGGGTATGCGGCCAGCCCGGAAACCGGTGCCGCTCCCGCCGTTGCCGTGCCGTCAGCGACCGTCCGGCTGCCCGGGAGTCCACCGACTGCCGCCGCGTTCGACACGGCAATTCCTCCGCCGGAACCGCCCGCGCCCCAACTGCAAGGGGCGCAAGCATCGGCACATGATGACGGCCTTCACCGTGCCGGGGCAGCAGATAGCGACCCACGAGCGGCGCGTGCGTCATCCGTCGCTACGGAGCCGCCGACCACGAACTGGGTGTGGTGGTGCGCGCTCGCCGCGGTCGTGGTCGTCGGTGCGGTGGCACTG
Source organism: Frankia sp. CcMO1 (assembly GCF_977945845.1). Lineage (NCBI taxonomy): Bacteria > Bacillati > Actinomycetota > Actinomycetes > Frankiales > Frankiaceae > Frankia > Frankia sp. CcMO1. Next base: position 5,255 of record NZ_CDWTMG010000001.1, on the reverse strand, counting down.
GCGACCAGCTACGACCACATGCGCATCCTGGCTCGCGACAGTGGCGAAGGCTGGCGAGCGTGGATGCTCCCGGTCTCGGTCGACGGACTCATGATCGCCGCTTCCGTGACGATCCTTGCCCGCCGTCGCGCCGGCCAGCGGGGCGGCTGGCTCGCCTGGTCTTCGTTGTGCGGCGGGGTCACCGCATCTGTCGCGGCCAACGTGGCAGCGGCCGAGCCAAACCTCGTAGCGCAGCTCGTCGCCGCCTGGCCGCCACTGGCAGCCCTGGCCGGCGTGGAGCTGCTCATGCAGCACATCCGCATGCGGACCGCGACCAGCCACGGCAAGCAAGGGCAGTAGCGCCCTGGCTCTGACGCTCGCAACCGGCCCCACCGTGACCATAGTTGACCCAACCTCCGAGCGAAGGTGGCTCGTGGTTACGGTCAGTAACGGCCGCTACTGATCGATGTGTCGTCTGATGGTCTTGATGGGGACCAGGATTCGCTCGCTCATGCTTGATGAGCGCGGATCGGTAGCCAATCCGCGCATCTGGGACTGCCGTTGGCGGGGCGCCTCATGAGCACCGTCCACCGGAATTTGCCTTGTACCGCGAGAGTGGCCGAGCGTCGAGCACGTGTGACGCCCCTTCCTGCGCCCGACGCGGGTCGGGGACTGCCGGCCCAGCGGAGGGCCCAGCGGCTGTCCCTCGCGGGGATACGTAGGACGTTTTGGCGGGCATGCCCGGTGGAAGTCTGGAGGTGAATGAAGTCTTCATGACAAGGAGCACTGGGCATGCCCGCGTCGGAATTGTCGCGTGCTGCGGCTCGGTGGTCGAGTCGGGCGCGGACGGGTTGTATCTGGACGAGCAGGTCTGGGCGCGGCTTCGGGCGTTGCCGGATCCGCGGTCGCCGCGACGGGTCAACCACACTGGCATCACCCGGGCGCGACGCGGCGTGTACGTGTCCCGCGCGTGCGGCGGACCGGCACCGATGGCGCCGGCGCGCAACGGCGACCTCATGGTGGTGACGAACTCGATCGGCGCGGCAGCCGGCGTCCTGGGCGGCCTGGACGCGATGTCCGTGATGCGGTCCCGGGACGGCTTCCGGACGGCGACGATCCGGCACCGCGTCAAGCCGTGGCCGGGCGTCGGCCCCGACGACGGTGGCGCTGACGCCGTCGGGCGCGTATGTGATGAGCGGCCAGGTCGGCGTCCTGCTGACGGTCTCGGGCGCGGCGGACACGTTCACGCTTATCCGCCTGTGAGCCGGGCGCCGAACCCGCTCGCCGATCAGGGCCGCGCCGTGCCCGGCTACGGCGCCGGCTTCGGCTTGGCTGGCGGCTTGGGCTTCGGGGCCGGTGGCGAGGGTGTGCACCACGTCGCCCGCGCCGACGGCGGCGGCGCCCAGGCACCGGTCGCCAGCCAGGCGTCGACCATCGCGAGATCGGCGCGCACCGGTGCCGACGCCTCCCGGACGGCGGGCGGCAGCTCCTCGTGGCCCGAGTACCAGGCGGCCAGGACCAGCGCGGTGGCCAGGACGAAGGTCCGGATCGGGAACCGGTGATGCCGCTGGCCCGCCGCGTCCAGCACGCGCCCGCAGGCGGTGACCGCCGTGGCCGCGGCGCCGAGCAGTCGGCCGTACGCGAAGGCGGCGGCCGGCGGCCGCCGGTCCGCCCGGCGGTAGGCCGTGGTCAGCAGGAACTCCGGGTACGTCAGCAGCATGAAGCCCGGCGACGCCGCGCTCCGCAGGGCGCGCCCGCCGTGCCGCAGGACCGGCGGCAGCACCTTGGTGACGATGGCGAGCACGACGAGCGCGAACAGGCAGATCCGCAGCGGGGGTGCCAGCCAGGCGGAGCTCTGGGACCAGATCGCGTGGACGATGTCCTCAGTGATCACCTCAGCCCTCCCGCGGCACGTCCGGCGCGGCGTCCGCCCCGATGTCGGCGACCTCCTCGCCGATGACGACGGTGTCGGCCGCCGGTGTGGGGCCGGGCGTCACGGCGGCGGCCGGGTCCGGCGGCGCTACGGCGCCCGCCTGGATCTGCCGCGCCGTGGCTGTCCACGAGTCCAGGAGCTGGTTCAGGACGGCCTTGGCCTTGTCCGAGACGTCCCAGCCCTCCAGCGCGTCGTTCTGCAGCAGGATCTGCAGCGCCTCCATCTGCTGCCGCGCGATCGCGCCGCGCTGCTGGGCGAGCTGGGCCGCTACCTGGTGGATCGTGTCCGGCTCCTGCAGCAGCCGCATGGCGAGAACGGCGAAGTCCCCGCGCTCCAGCAACCGGATGTACTGGTCCGTACGCAGCTCCTCGATCCGGAGCTCCCCGCGCACCTCCTGCTCCCGCAGCTGGGCGCGCAGCGCGGCGTTCTCCAGCTCCAGCTTGAGCCGTTCTGCCTCGAGCTTCGCCTCCTGCTCCTGCTGCCACTGCCGGCGCGTGAACAGCTCGGTCTCGAACTCCGCCGTCAACCGGGCGTGCTGGGCGTCCAGCGCGGCCTTCTGCCGCCCGAGCTCGGCCTCCTGCTCGGCCTTCTGCCCGGCGAGCCGCGCCTCGTGCGTCCCGCGCGCCAGCTCCAGCTCCGCCTGGCTGCTCTGGCGGCTGCCGGTGCGGCGGTCCTCCTTCAGCGACCTCAGGTACTCCGTCGCCGCGGCGTCCGGCGTGAGTTCGGCCCAGAAGCGGACGACGAGAAACGCGTCGTCGTGTCGCCGGGCCGACTCCGTCTCCCGCAGCACCGCCAGGACCTCGGCCTCGGCCTCCTTCCGCTGCTCCGCCTCGTACCGGCCGCACACCTGGCGGGCCGACTCCCGGATCAGTGGGACCAGGACCTCCACGGCGTCCCGGACCTGCCGGCGGACGACGGCCACCGGGTCGTCGACCCGGAAGACGAAGCCCAGCCTCGCCGTGAACGCGCCGTCGCCGTCCTTGCACGGGAACTCGGCGTCGAACTCGACCCTGGTCTCCGCGACGTTGACGCGGTACAGCGTCCGGACGCGTCCGAACCGGGTCTCGCCGGCGGTGAGCCGGTCGTCGTGCGCCATGAGGGCGCGCAGCGGCTGGCCCTCGCGGTCGACGACCAGGACGGTGCCGGGCGGTGCGCTCGGCAGGCCGCCGAACATGCCCAGCCCGGGGCGTTCGATCTCTTCGTACGGACGGAACGTGATCATGTCGTGAACTCCCGCTCGAAGGCCCGTGCAAGGTTCCGCGCGCTCGTGGGGGCGTCGGGTCCCCGGCTCCAGCGCTCGACGTAGTGCTCGAGCCGCCGGCGCCCCTGCGCCCCTCGGCCGGGCAGCGCCGCGCAGCGCAGCACGAGCCGCTCGAGGGGGAGGTACAGCTCCGGGTCGTCCGCGGCGAGGTCGAGGAGCTCGCGGAGCACCTCCAGGGTCCCGGCCCGGGTGTCCGCGTCGTCCAGGCAACGGCCGAGCAGGTCGGCCGCGGCCGGAAGCCCTTCGTCGGACGTGAGCCGTTGCCACATGGTCCGGGCCAGCCAGGAGCCGGGCTGGACGACGCGGCGCAGGATGCCGGTGAACACCCGGCGCGCGATGGCCGGGCAGGGCTCCAGGCCCGGCTCGAACCAGTCCGTCAGGCTCGCCAGCGTCAGGACGGCGACGGCCGGGTCCTGCTGACAGCCCAGGGCGAAGAGGCTCTGGACGTTGACAGCGACCGCGACGTCCAGTCGGCTGTCCGGGCTCCGCAGGGCGATGCCCATGAGCTCCGCCATCGCGACGTGCGGGTGGAGCAGGCCGACGTACCCGCCGTACGCGGACGCGGCCGTCCACGCGAGGTTGTGGTGGTAGAGCGTCGCCCAGTGGTGCAGGAGGCCCAGCGCCATCCCGGCCGTCTCGCTCCGGCCGGCCGGCACGCCGAGCGCGTAGGTCGCCGCCAGCCCCGGGTTGCGGAGGTCGGACTTCGCCCACGGCAGCAGGAGCTGCGACCGAATCGCGGCGAAGTCGTACTCCGCGAGCTGGCCCGCGGCGCAGCCGACGCGGATGCGCACGGCCGAGTCCGTGTGGTTCCCGAGCTCGTGGAGCCAGCGGACGAGCGCCTCGGCCAGGACGTCGTACTCGTGCCAGACGACGTCCAGCACCGCGGTGACGAGGCCGGTCGACTCCAGCGCGACCGTCTCCGCGAGGCAGGTGCCGAACTCCGTGCTGAGGATGCCGCGGTCGAGCGTCGCCATGACGGCCCGCAGGCGGTCCGCCCGCGACCGGGCGTGCGATCGCGGCTGCTCGGTCAGGTCGACCCGGCTGACGTCGGCGAGCAACTGCTCGAGCCGCGCGGCCTGGGCCGCGATCGTGGCGTAGGTGCAGCCGCCGAGCACTGCGACGGCCAGCAGCAGGGCGATCTCGTCGAGGTCGTGGTTCTTGGTGAACCACTCTTCGACCCGGCGGCGCGCGTCGAGGCCGAGCTCTGTGACGCAGTCCTCGTAGCGGCCCCCGGCGCGGTGCGTGCGCACGGCGTGCTGCGCGAGGCGATCGGCGAGGCGGAGTTCCCGGTCCGCAAGCAGGGCGACGGCGTCGAGCGTGTCGAGGCGCTCGAGGATTGCGCGCTCGGCCGCGGCGCGGGCGGGCCTGTCGCCGTCGGTGTCGGCCTCGGTGTCCGGCGGCGGGCCGGCGTCCGCCGCCGGGTCCGTGGCGCTGAGGTAGTACCGGATGTGACGTGCCAGCACCTCGCGGAGCGGCGGGCGCGCGCGCCACGGCACCGTCCAGGTCGTCAGGTCCTGCTGCAGCGGCACGCGCTCGTCGACGGTGACGACGAGGTAAGCGCCCGCCTTCGCGAGCTTGCGGCTCAGCGCTCGCAGCGTGAACGCGTTCAGCGCGCGGGCGGTGTCCGGCAGCATGGACTCGACGACGTAGCAGGTCTCGTACTTGCGAAGGATCCGCGCGTCGAATTCGGCCAGGTCCTTCGCGGACACCGACGGGTCGACGTCGAGGATCCGTTCGTGCGGCTCGAGGAGTGCCATGGCTGCGGCCCGCTTGCCCGTGCCCGGCGGTCCAGACAGGACGACGACACGCTCCCGCTCCAGGACGGCGATGGCGCGGACCCGGCTCTCCACCGGGACCGTGACCTCGCGCAGCCGCCGTAGTTCTCCAGGCGACGTCGCCGAGACGCCGACCAGCCGCGTGCGTCGGCCGCCCCGGACGTCCTTCGCCGTCGCGTCACGGCCGGCCAGGTCCTCGGCGGTGACGGACCCGCCGTCGGTCACGTAGACGCCGCCGGACCGCTGGTCCGTCCAGTAGATGTGATAGACGGCGCTGTTGTCGTACGCCTGGCGGTCGGACTCCAGC